>CAZTLZ010000005.1:0-45868 GCA_964614665.1 uncultured Maribacter sp. | reverse complement strand
TAATGGAGGTTTTTATCGGTACAGTCCACAAAGACACTATCTAGAGCGAACAGCCCAACTTCCTATTCCCAATCCATGGGGAATCGCTTTTGATGACTGGGGACAACCTTTCTTTGCACATACTTCTGGCCCAGATATGACTTGGATGACACCTGGTACCATTAAATCTCGATACGGACAAGCGAACCCTCTTCCAAAGAATTTGATACAAGAGGAACATCGGGTCAGACCAACTTCCGGGCTGGAATTTATTTCAAGTAGACATTTCCCAGATGAGGTACAAGGTGATTTGATAATTCATAACACCATAGGTTTCTTGGGAACCAAACAACATACTATGGACGATGACCCTAGTAGTTCAGGTTATGTCAGTAAACATAGGCAAGATTTGGTGACTTCAACTGATACGAATTTCCGCCCTGTTGATATGGAATTCGCTCCTGATGGTTCGTTGTATTTTGTTGATTGGCACAATGTACTTGTTGGTCACATGCAGCACAATGCCCGCGATCCATTGCGTGACCACGTACATGGTAGAATTTATCGTATTACTTATCCGTCGAGGCCTTTGGTCAAGCCTGCGAAGGTTGCAGACGCATCGATTGAAGAACTTCTTGATAATTTAAAGCTACATGAATTTAGAACACGTTATCGAACAAAAAGGGAATTACGAGCCAGAGATTCTAAGGAGGTACTGACAAAATTAAAAGATTGGGCCAGTACTCTGGATAGAGACGATGAACGTTATGAGCATCATGTTTTGGAGGCGCTGTGGGTCAGTTGGGGAATGGACAAGGTTGACAAAGATTTATTAAGTCAACTACTAAGTGCTAAGGATTTCAGAGCAAGGGCAGCTGCAGTAAAAGTTTTAAGGTATTCGGGTCATCAAATCGATAGTCAAGCGGAATTGTTAATGGATGCTGCGCAAGATGAAAATCCTAGAGTACGTTTAGAAGCCCTTGTGGCCGCCTCTTGGCTCGACAAAGATAAGGGGATGCCCATCTTGGAAGCAGCGGGCGATATGCCTTTAGATGCTTGGATGGAAAAACCTTTTGAAGCAGCCCTTGCTCATATTCAAGACGTAAATGTGGGTCAAGATCCGGAAGGGGGCACCATGACCAATTTGGAAGGAGCCTCAAAGAAATTGTTCGTTAAAGGCGAGGAAATATATAACCGAGAAGGTTTTTGTGTTACCTGTCACCAGTCTGATGGCAAAGGTTTGAGCGCCTCACAATTTCCACCTTTAGCCAAATCACCATGGGTCACTGGTAGCGAAGAGCGGTTGATTAAATTGACGTTAAATGGACTTTTGGGTCCCTTAGAGTTAATGGGAAAGACCTATCCAGGTCAAGTGCCAATGACTCCGTATGGCGGTATGCTTAATGATGAAGAAGTGGCGTCAGTATTGACTTTTGTAAGAAATGCTTATGGGAACAATGCTTCTCCAATCTCACCTGAGAAAGTCAAAGAAGTTAGGGAAGCAACCAAAGATAAAGAAGGTTTCTACTCGCCCGCGGAATTATTGAAATCGCATCCTATGAAGTAATCCGGTATCCTTCTACTCTGGATTTTTGGTTTTTAGAAGTGTTGTTTCGATAATTGCGACTATGGCCAAACCAATGAACAGCAATAGTTCAATTTGGAGATTTCCGATTTTCGAGGGAACGATTCCGATTTTGGCCGAAATAAAAGTTAGCAACGCTATTAAAGTTGACAGTGGCATTAATCGTGAAAGTTTTTTAGAGCTAAGTATTCCTACTAAAATCATAGGTGCCATCATGGCCGTTCCGGTAAAACTTGTTCTTGCCAGCAATACCAAATGTTCGGTACTTACAATGGAAAAAATCAAAGCAAGCAATCCGAAGACCAAAATAAAAACTCGGGTAAGGGCTACGGCTTTTTTGTCGTCGATAGAAAGCAATGATCGTAACTCCGAGCCCAACGCGAATATTTGAGAATCCGAGGTGGAAATAGCAGCGGCAATCAGGCCAACTAATCCGAGTGCAGCAACACCTGAAGCTTGGTCATGAAGGAGTACTTGTCCAATAAAATCTTGAGTAGATGCTTCTGGGTATAAAACAGCACCGTACATACCCATGAACAAAGTGGGTAATATGATCAAAATAGCTACTATACCCAAACCAATGGCCATTTTACGTAGGGCCGAGCTGCTTTTCATTATGACCACCCGGGTTGAAATCTGAGGTTGGGTAAAGGGTAAACATATAATCGCAATAGCGGAAATTATGAAGAACTGGGGTGTAAAAAGTCCTTTTGGCCCTGGGGTCGATAATAATTGGTTATTGACCAATTCTACTTTTTTAAACATCGATTCGATACTTCCGAAGTGTTGGATACAATTATAGCCGATAATCCAGATCATTGTGAAAAGAAGGATACCCTGTAGGGTGTCGTTGTACATAATGGCCCGTAAGCCACCTGTTTCACTATAGACGATCATGATAGCTACAATGACCACACTCCATACCCAAACAGGAACAGCATCTGGAAAAGCCGCATTCAAAAAAATTGAAATTCCGCTGATTTGTACAGCTATGTAAGGAATTAAAAAAACTACGGCCCCACCAAAGGCCACATAACCTGCAAGCTTACTATTATAGGTGGTTGCCATTAAGCCTGACATTCCCTTGAAATCAAGATTCCGTGCTTTCCTTCTTAATATTTCCCCCACACGAATGAGTCCGTAGACCATCATGGCATCCGAAACGGCGAGGAAAATCCATGCACCTATTCCGTGAGTCCTGAAAAAGTCGGGCATACCAACCACCGTAAAAGCACTAAATAAAGTTGCCGCCGTAGTGAATAGTCCTATAACAAAACCAATATTTCCACCACCCAATAAATAGTTGGATGTGGTCTTTTCTTTGACACGGGTTCTCCTCACCAAGAATATCAAGATAGCGAGATATACTACGCCAGCAATTATGAATTTAGTCAGCATGGTTTTCTTCTTTATTAACTATGGAAACCAAAAAAGCGAGTGCCACAAAAACAACACTAATCAAAAAGCCCATCCACATGGTATATGGAATTCCAAACAAATACGGGCTTGCTTCATTAACAGGAATTACCAACGAACTAAAAGTTGCAATACACAATAGAATCGCAAGGATATCTAAAATCAGTAAGGAAGTTTTACGTTTTTTCATTGTTCTTGATTTAAAATCTGGGGAGCGATAGTCCTCCATCGACCATTATAACTGACCCTGTAGCATAAGGTATTCGATTTTCGACTAATGCCGAAACTGCTTTGCCAATGTCTTTGGGTGTTCCTAAACGCGGTTCGATTGTAAGTCCTTCCTTGACCTGTTTTTGATATTTTTCTAGAACGCCTGCGGTCATATCTGTTTCAATTACTCCAGGGCGCACTTCATAAACTGGAATGTCAAATTCCCCCATGCGTACTGCAAACAATTTTGTCATCATGCCCATACCAGCCTTTGAAATACAATATTGACCTCTTGCGATTGAGGCCATTGTAGCACTAACTGAAGATATATTAATAATACAAGCCTGAAAGTTATGATTGGTTGATTTACAATCTACCATGTGATTCGCAATTTCTTGGGTCAAGAAAAAAGGCCCCCTAAGGTTTGTATTCATAACTCGCTCGTAACTTTCTTCAGTGACTTCCAAGAGGTCTTTTCGTTCCTTTGGAGCTACTCCTGCATTATTTACGAGCACATTGATTTTTTTGAACTTGTCGATAGCGGTTTGAATGATTTTGCGACGACCAGATTCTGATGAAATATCCCCTTGACAATAAACCACCTTGGGCGCGCCCAGAGTTTTAAGCTCTTTTAGCACTTCAATCACTTGTTCCTCTTGTCGCATGCCATTGATGGCAAGACTACACCCTATTTTTGCCAGTTCTTTGGCTATGCCCAAACCAATTCCTCGCGAACCTCCAGTAATTAGTACGTTTTTATTCATAATCGGGCACTTTTCTTATATTCCTTGACCGCTGCGGCTTCAGGCATTTTTTTGTAATAGGAATCCAACGGAAAACAACCTGAAAGTAGTCCAATTCGAGGACCGGTTGTACAGTCTGAAAATGTTCGACAAATACTTCCTCTTTCCAACGTTTTACCGTTTAGTATATCTTCTGGCATATTCGGATAACTCAAAACCATTCTTCCAATTCCAACGAAGTCCGCGAGCTTTTTATCGATAACATCTTCCGCGACATTGGGCAACCATTCTTGTAGATAGGAATATCCAGATCCTACAATGGCCAAATTGGGAAACTCCTTTTTTAATAGACTTGTAACCTCTAAATGTCTGGCAACACCTACCAATGGGTCTTCTGGAGGAAGGTATCCATCAGATGGAGGAAATATTGCGGGCCGAGTGACATGGGGTGTATAATATGGACTTCCGGCTGTAATACAAACCAGTTCAATTCCCATTTCTTCAAAATGACCCAGTAATTCAAATACTTCAGAAAGGTCAATGCCAAGACCAGTATTGTCTATGCCAAACCCTTCAGTATAAGGGTTGTCTACTTCTGAGGGAATCCCAATATTGTCCTGATCTTTTCGGAAAGGAATAAAGTCAATTGCGCTTAGCCTCACCCCAATTTGTATGTCGCTTGTAGCCTTTATGCCATCTACGATTGCTCTTAGAAAACCTAATCTATTTTCCAAAGAACCTCCATATTTGCCCTGACGGTTTCTCGCACTTAGAAATTCGTGTCCGAGATATCCGTGACAATGTTTAATGTCTACAAAATCAAATCCTGCTGACTTGGCCAACGCTGCCGCCTTAACAAAATCATCGACTAATTCGTCGATCTCCTCATCGGTCATTGGGCGATGCTCTTGCGGTAAATTAAACTTGTCGTCTAATATCGAATGCTTGTAGAGTGTTTTTGGTTTTCTTATCCTGTCTAGATCTGGTACTGAAAACCGACCAGAATGTGTTAATTGTAGACCTATCATCAAATCTGAGGAAGTTCCAAATTTTGCTTCATGATCTTCAATAAGCTGTTGATACAGCTTCTTAAAAATAGGAAGGCGGTTTTCGGTTATCAGAAGTTGATGTGGGTTTGCCCTACCGTCGTGACGAACAGCTACAGCCTCGCAACCCCATAAAAGTTTAGCTCCACTCGTGGCAAAATGATGCCACCTTCTTTTGGTATGTTCTGTTGGACGACCATCTGCTGTGCCATCCCAGCCTTCCATTGGTAGTATACAAAATCGATTGCCGATGGTTTGGCCAGATTTTAATTTAAAAGACTCTCCCAAACTTGATTGTCCAGGGTAGCTTAATTCTTCTTTAAAAGGCAATTCAGTTTCAATGGTAGCCAAATGATTTCTGAAATCTTCTGCTGATTTTAATTGAGCAACACGAGTTATTTTTTGTTTGGCCATATTAAGATGTTATTCCTTTAAAGAAGGTATAGTATGAATCCCCTTGTATAACTTCAGATAAATAATAGGCAAGCTCTCTAGCGTGATAATCACCCCACATACAGGCTTCTCCATTTGGAATTTTACTATTCTCAGGTATATGGTCCCAACCATTCGGTCGATGATAGATGCTGTGCAAGATTAGCCCTTCGTGATTAGGATTTGAACTTAAATAGGGCTCATCAAATAACGTATCTGCCACAGTTAGACCTGCCGACCAATACTTATCTGCATCAGCTGATTTTTCTTTTTTTAGGTAATTTCCCAAACGTAATAGGCCTTGTGCGCCTATTGCGGCAGCCGAACTATCTATTGGCTCAAAATCATTAAAAGGGTCTGATTTTTCCCTTTTCCAGTTCGATAAATGAACTAAGTCCGGTGCGCCTGTATCCCAATAGGGAATTCCATCAAGGGCCGTATGTTCAATATAAAAATCACAGGTAGCTTTGGCAGCTTTGAGAAAAACTTCCTTAATGTGTACGTTACCGCCCAATTCAGCAAAAATTGGCAAGTTGTTTTGAGTTTGCAAAAATTCAAGCTGTTCCGCAAAACCTAACATTGCCCAACTCAGCCCTCGTGTCCAAGTAGAGAATCCGCTATAACCTTGTTGGGTCGAGGGGGAGCGGAAATTTCCGTCGTTGGTATTGAAAATAGCTTCATGTGCGGTGCGACCCCATATATCATAAGAATCGCGACCCTCGCCATAGTACACCGAATATTTGGCCGTAGCTAGAGCGTGTTGATAGGCGCGTTTCAACAAATTTGTTTTAATATCGTTTTCTCCTGATGATTGATGTCCTAAAAGATGGCCTGCAACCAAAATTCTAATTGTCCTAACAGTATCTACGAACAAAGAATGTGGACCATTAAAGGAATATATGAAACCGCCTTCGGGTATTGAAGTCCATCGCTGAGCTTGAACAGAAGCTGAAAGACGTAACGCGAGTTCACAGTAATCTTTTAAACCAGATTCATCTGAGATTCTATCTTCATTGATCAATCGTAGTAGATTTCCATAAGTACTTAGATTGTTGAATCCGTGGTCGTGAACACCAAAATGGCTCACATGAGAGGTCATTTTGTTTTTGATATTAGCAATGGCCAAATCTAGAAAATAGGAATCTCCTGTTACATTGTATTGTAATAACTCAGATCCAAATTGAAAACCCTGAGTCCAATCCGTCCAACTTCTTGGTGTATACTTGCCATTGACCGTAACAACCGGTGAACCTTTTGTTCCTTTTAGGGAAGTGGACATGCTTTTAAGCTTATCTCCCGATAAAGACCATAGCATGTTGATTTTCTCAAGGAGGTGCTCAGGTTCTAGCTGAGAATTTATATTCATATTGGGTTGGTTGTCTGAATTAAATACTTGTTCACATAGGTTGTGAACAAACGGATTAAATATATGAAAAATAAGATGGAGTTTTCATCCTCTTTGAAATCAGGCTCAAAAGAAATCATCTCTATTTAAACCAATAGAACCTCTGGGGAAATGAACAGGTATTATCAATGGCATAATGAGTTCATCAAGAATGGTTTAACGATTAGCTCCATTCGAGTTACTGGTATTGAGTTCAAAAAACTGGCTCCTTCTGGCTACTCGATCTTTGTTGGAGGTTATCCTGCTTTTTCGTAATTTACTATATGTTGATTAATTCAATTAAAAGAATGAAAGAGATGATAGATTTTATTAAACAACGCTATTGTTTACTGATATTTCTTCTTCCCTTGGGTAGCCTTTCATTTGGTCAACAAAATAGTTTTCTTGAAGGTCGGGTAACCAATCAGAATACAAAAGAACCTGTCGTTTTTGCAACCGTTGTACTCAAAGGTGCCGCAAAAGGAATTATCACTAATATGGATGGTAGTTTTCGTTTGCCTGTGAGATACAAAGATGCTGGTGATACTATACAAATTTCTTCTATGGGCTATCAAAAAAAGAATGTCGCCCTACGTGAATTATTATTACATTCTTCTAATATCATTCAATTAGTTCCAGGAATTTTAGAGCTTGATGAGGCTGTAGTAAGGGCTAAAAGGAAAAAAGAACCAAGTGCAAGACAAATTGTTCGAAGAGCAATTGCCCGTATTCCTCAAAATTTCCCCACTAATGATTTCGCAACCAAAGGGTATTACCGGGATTATCAACTTGATGGTTTAGGCTATCTAAACCTCAATGAGGCCCTTCTAGAGGTTTTTGACGCTGGTTTTGACGAAATAGATATGCTAACTAACAAAGTACGTATTTACGACTATGTGCAAAATGAAAATTTTAGAAGAGATTCTTTAGCCGCGGACCCCTATAATTATAATGATTATAGAAAGATTATGGATAATGCATATTTACCGGCTTATGGAGGAAATGAATTCGAAATTCTACGTGTACACGATGCTGTTCGAAATTATGAACTTAATAGTTTCGATTTCATCAATAATTTAAGCAAAGGGGGTATTTTGAGAAATCATGCATTGGTTAAACTTTTTCAAACCTATTCTGATGAAGAAAGTTTGTTTACGATTGGAATAAAAAGAAACGGGTCTAATTTTACTGCCCACGGTAAAATGTTTATTTCGAAGAATGACTATGCGATTAAAAAACTAGAATATGCGGTTTATGATCGAAGAAAGGAAAATTTGGATTCTTCAATACCTGATGAACGTTTCAAAGGTCAACTTGTTTTTGAAGTTACTACAGAATATAAAAGAGGGCTAGATGACAAAATGTATTTGAATTATATTTCTTTTCATAATGTATTTAGTTTGGCAGAACCTCCAAAGTTTGCCGTGAAGCATTTAACAGTATTGCCTGAAAAAGGTGCTTTTGCCATTCGTTTTAACAATGCTCTGGCGCATGTAGAAACTCGTTTTGGCGATGATATAGTGCGCTTAGGAGAAGCAAAGGCTGATAGCAGATATTGGTATAGATTCAAGTATCGCGATAAAAAAATTAAATTTGATAACATTCGAATAATTAATGACAGCACAGTCTATTTATACCCCAAGATGGATTCTATTGCTTTGAATACTATGGTGCAAGACTTAATTGCATTGAAGAATAATGATATAGATATCGGTACCGCTTTAAAATTTACCGTAAGTGGTCTTGTAGACAAGGACGGTAATTCTATCAATACTCAGAGCTATGAGGATTACGATCAGTTTCGCGAATTTTTTGTCCAAGAGGTAAGGCCTTATTCGCTTATTCCAAATGATAGTTTATTTATGGACAAGAAAAAGCCCATTTTCAAAGACCAACCTGTTTACAAACCAGACAATTTTGATGATTATTGGATGAATACTCCATTGAAAGAGAAGATAAATTAAAAACAGGGCTATGAGACCGATAGGTGACTTTTTTGTTTTTATAACTATGTCGATTTTTTTGTCATCGACATGCTTTTTATGCGCACAAGAAAGCAATGCGCTCAAAACACTATCTGAAAAACTGGCAATTTATAATGAATATTATGCTCCTGAAAAGGTATATGTACAAACTGACAAGGACTATTATACCAATGGAGATACCCTCTGGTTCAAAACGTCTATTGTCGATGGAATAAAGCATTTACCTAGCGACAAAAGTCGGGTCGTCTATGTTGAATTAGTTGATCCAGAACTAAGGGTAATCGAACAACGAAGAATATATGTTGGATTCGAAGGTGGTGCTGGCGATATCGCGTTGCCCAAGAATCTTGCAAAAGGCAATTATTTTTTACGGGCGTACACCAAATACATGTTGAACGAAAGTGAACCCGTATTTTTCGAAAAGAAAATACCGATTTGGGCTTATGCTAGAGATTCAAAAAAGAAACGGAAAAAGAATGCCAAGAAGAAAAAGATAGAACAGGCACTACCAGCAGAGGTTAATGAAATTAGTACATCCAAACCTATTGTACGATTTTTTCCAGAGGGAGGTAATTTGGTAACTGGCGTTAATAGTGTTTTAGGGTTGAAAGTTACCGATGACAAAGGTAAAGGTATAGCGTTGACCGGGAAAATACTTAATCAAAGGGGCGCGTTAATAACCATGTTCAGCACTTATGAATTTGGGTTGGGTCAGATTCAACTTAAAGCGGCGTCTAATACTGACTATTTTGCTGAAATAGAAATTGATGGTAACATAGAAAAATACCAGCTTCCTAAACCTCTGGTGAAAGGATATGTATTGCAGATTAACAATAAGGGTGAATATCTGCAAATTAAGGTAACTACAAACGGCGAAGATGGACTAAAAGGTTCATTGCTTTTGGGTCATCTTCGAGGAAAAAAGGTGATGGAATACTTAGCGGCAGACCAAACCGAAAGTACCTATGAAATAAAGTTTTCTACCGATGAGCTAGATGATGGTGTGGCTACTTTTACTTTGATTACTCCAGATGGTGAGCCTGTTTGTGAACGCCTTGTTTTTATTGAAAATCCGAATAATGAAGTAAAACTATCGGTAATGACCGATTCTTCGAATTATGGTTTTCGCGATCAAGTAAATGTTAATCTCGCGGTTTTAGATCAAGAAGGAATTCCGCTTCAAGGTAATTTTTCTTTAAGCGTTGTCAGTCAAAATGCTTTAAATAACGACGCTGAGAACATTAAAACTTGGTTACTCCTTAATTCTGATTTGGGAGGAATTGTTGAAGATCCGAGTTTTTTTTTCGAAGAAGATTCAACTCTGAACCGTAAAAACAGGTTAGATATTCTAATGCTTACTCATGGTTGGCGAAGATTTGTCTGGCATAAATTGGGCACAGACAAAGACAATAAAAAATTAAGGTATCCACCCGAGAAAGGTATCGTGATTAATGGTAGAACTGTAAATTCAGAAAATAGGACTGAATCCCTTAAAAGTGCCGTTCGTTTGTCAATTACACAGCCGAGCTCTTATAGCGAGGAATCAGTTACCGACGTTCAAGGAAAATTTAGTTTCGGCCCAATGATTTTTCGAGATAGTATCTTGGCAGTTATTAGTGCAGTGAATGAACTGGATGATAAAAAAGAGGTTGCTATTTATTTGGAACCTTCATTTCCAAATGTGTCTTTTAATGATTCGATACGATTTCAAAATCGATTTTCAACTATTGAAGTGGATTCCGCCTTTCAAAAAGAAGTTACTCGAAAAAAAATGAACGATTTCAAGTACGATCCAAATGTCATCAGATTGGATGAATATGTTGGCCGAGAGAAATTAAGAACAAAAGAAGAGCTTATCAATGAGGCTTTAAATGAAAGAACCATGTATGGTCAAGCGCTCAATAGGGTAATACCTGATTCTATTCTAGATAGCGAATTTCTAAGTGTTATTGACCTTATTCAACGCAAAGTGGCCGTTTACAAAGTAGAGGGGCAATATCCAGACCAATATATTGAATTGCAGCCTTATTCTGGAAGGAATGCTATTGTTAGGGGTAGAGAAGGAATTGATCGCGCTAATGACCCACTATACTTACTTGATGGTATACCTGTTGACCCAAATCTTGTTAATCAATTGTTCGGTTCAGAAATACTTTTTATAGATGTTTTGAAAAGCGCAGGTGAGACAGCTCAATATGGTTCGCGCGGAAGATTTGGGGTCATTGCGGTGTATACAGATCGGGGTGAAAATTATGAGTTCGTTCAAGAAAGAGCACTTGATGTAGCCAATTTTACAATACCCGGTTTTTACCGTTCAAGGGAATTTTACAAACCTGATTATTCATTTGTAAATTCTAATCAAGACAAACCTGATTATCGAACAACCCTTCATTGGCAACCAAATATTAAGATTAGTGATACAGAGCAGAACAATGTTTCATTTTTTGCAGGAGATGCTGCGGGTATATATGTAATAAGGGTAGAGGGCATTGCCAACGATGGAACGCCTGTTAGTGGGTTGTATTCCTTTGCTGTCAAAGAAAATTGACTAATTGGAACGAATTACCCCTTAATCGCACTCTAAGCAAAACTTCTTAAAATATCACCTACATCAAGCACTAAAATCAAATATCTTCTCCATCGGCAACCACTTTTCACCAGGTTTCGCAATAGGTAAGGCTTGTTGATAATCCCACATCAGAACTTCCCAATCTTGAACCCTTCCATTTTCCGCATCCATTTTAGCTTTCTTTTCAAAAGAAAAGTCATCAGTGGTTTCGATAATCATAAAGAGTCGGTTAGAAATGCGATAGATTTCCATATTGGTGATTCCTGAATCCCGTAAACTATCTAAAATTTCTGGCCATACGTTTCTATGATATTCTTCGTATTTCGCTATTAATGCTGAGTCATCTTTTAAATCTAGGGCTAGGCATTGTCTATTCATAAATGATGTTTTAGGTATTTTTTTGAGAACAGCGGTATATGTTGTACTTTAAAATTCTTATTGCTGTCCAAACAAACAATTAAATATATGAAATACTTGTATGCCTTTGTAATTCTTGTTTTGATGGCTTGTAATAGTCCGATTGAGCGAAAAGCTACATCTGAAAGCGCGGAAGCTACCATAGATGTTATTGACCCTACTTATAATCCAGAGGCCAAATTAGCGGAGTTGAATATTATGTTAAACACGCCAGGGGCACCTGTGGCCAACTATGTGCATGCAGTTCAATCAGGTGATTTGTTATTCTTGGCAGGGAAAGGCCCAAAAAAAGCAGATGGCAAAAATATTGTAGGAAAGCTTGGTAAAGATTTGACAATTGAAGAGGGTTATGAAGCAGGGCGGGTAGCTGGTATTAACCAACTTGCAGTATTGAAAGCGGAATTAGGAAATTTAAACAGAGTAAAGCGTATCGTAAAAGTAAATGGAATGGTCAATGCTGTGCCGGAGTTTATGGACCAATCCAAGGTAATCAATGGGTATTCTGATTTGATGGTAGCTGTGTTTGGAGAAAGAGGGAAACATGCCAGAGCTGCCGTGGGTATGGGTTCTCTTCCGGGGAACATGGCCGTAGAAGTTGAAATGATTGTTGAGATTCAAGAATAGTTCTATGAAAAGCTGGAGACAATTCAGAGGGCGTGCCGTGAAGTCACTACTATTTCTTTTACCGACTGTACTTTTAGTCAGCTGCAAATCGAAAGAAATCCAACCTGAGTTCTTATTTCGAACAGCAATAATCGTCAAAGAAGATCATACATGGTACAAGGCTTTCGATTATTTCAAACAAATCTTAGAAGAACGTTCGAAAGGGCGTATCGCAGTGCAGTTGTATCCTTCAGAACAACTGGCGAAAGAAATTGAAGCCATTCGTTTGATTCAAGCAGAAGTCATTGATATTACTACAACGGGATCAACCCTTACAAATTGGTTCGAGGTGGCCACCTTCTGTGAATTACCCTATTTAATGAAAGACTCGACTGACATGAACCTTTATATCAACGGTCGGGTGGGTAAATTAATGGAGACTGAGATGATTGAAAAGGCCGGAGTACGTGCACTTTGTCATTTCGAACGTGGCCCTAGACATTTGACTTCAAACAGACCAATACGACATCCAGATGATTTAAAGGGAATGATTCTTCGGGTTCCCAACGTTCCTTCTTTTGTTACTACATGGAGCGCCCTTGGTGCAAAACCAACGCCAATGGCTTTTTCCGAAGTCTTTACATCCCTACAGCAAGGCACTATTCAAGGTCAAGAAAATCCCTTTGCCATGATTAACAATGGTGGCTTTGCTGAAGTACAGAAGTATGTCAACTTAACGGGACACGTAATCAGTTGGGTGTATGCTGTAATTGGTGAGAAGCAGTTTCAGAAATTACCTCCAGATTTACAAGAGTTGGTGGTACAAGCTGGAAAAGAAATGCAAAAGTTTGAGCATGACCTTTTTCTGGAAAATGAAAAAAACATACAACAAGTACTTAAGGATAAAGGAATGGAATTGGTAGAAGTGGATACGGAAGCTTTTGCCAAGAAGTGCGAGAAAGCCATATACGAAAGCCTATCTCCGGAGATGCAGGAAATCTATCATGAATTGAAAAAAGAACAGGAAGCGCATGCGAAAAGGAATAGGTAAAATTCTTAAGATCGGAACCTTGCTTAGCACTTGGGGCTTAATTGCAATGGTTTTGCTTCAGATTATCTGTCGCTTCTCTTGGTTTGAAACCCCTTCTTGGACAGAAGAAGCATCACGCATACTTTTCATTTACGCAATTTCTTTTGCTTCCGGTCTCGCTCTAAAAGCATCGAATTATTATGTAGCCCTGGATGCTTTCTATAATAGGTTCAATGCAAAATTTAAGAGGTTTTTGGATAAATCTATTCCTATAGTGATATTCCTGTTATTTGCTGTCTTTGCATTCTATTCGATACAGTTTGTAAGCTTAGGGATGATTGAAAAATCTCCCAGTATGGGTTTCAATATGGGCGTTGCGTTTTGCAGTATGTTGATTATTGGTTTGACACTTTGTTATTATGCTTGGCATAAAATTGTAAAAGCTTTTAAAAGGAAAAATACATGATTTGGATTTTAGTCACTGTATTCGTGGTTGCCTTGGTACTTCGCTACCCTATAGCTTTTGCTTTAGGGCTAGCTTGTCTAGTTTATTTGATAGGGGCTGATATCCCTTTGATTCTGATGCCTATGAAAATGTACTCGGGTATTGATGTTTTCGTACTCTTGAGTATTCCTGGTTTTATCATTGCCGGAAATCTAATGAACCAAGGTGGGCTGACCGAAAGGATCATCAGTTTTTGTAATCATTTGTTAGGTCATATTCGTGGTGGACTCGCATTGGTGAACATTGGAGCATCGATGTTATTTGCTGGAATTTCGGGAACGGCAATTTCTGATACAGCAAGTATGGGTTCAGTAATGATTCCCGCAATGAAAAAAGAAGGCTATGATGCTGATTTCTCATGCGCTATTACAGCTGCCTCTTCAACGGTTGGGCCCATTATCCCTCCAAGTGTTCCCATGATTATTGCAGCAACCTTGAGCGGGCTTTCTGTGGGAAAATTGTTCTTGGCCGGGGCAATTCCGGGATTGTTGTTGGGTGTTGGACTTATGGTTATTGCATATTTGATTGCTAGAAAGAAGAACTACCCAAAGCACCCTAAAAGTAGTTTCAGTCAGGTTGTGAGAGGCTTTGTAGATACCTTCTGGTCCTTGCTGATGACCTTTATAATTCTCTTTGGAATCATAGGAGGGATTTTTACACCTACAGAAGCATCTATTGTAGCTGTACTTTATGCCTTAGTAGTGGGCAGGTTTGTTTATGGGAAGTTGAACTTCAAAAATGTTCAGGTGGTCATTTTAGATTCCATGAAGACATCTGCTTCATTGATGGTCTTGGTCGGCTTTGCCAATTTATTTGGATATATATTGATTACTGAGCATATACCGCAAACCATATCAAGCGAGATTTTAGGTTTTAGCTCCAACAAATATGTAGTGCTTTTGTTGATTAATTTGTTGCTCATTGCCGTTGGTACTTTTATGGAAACCATTGCAGCATTGTTGATTCTGTTCCCAATTCTTTTAAAGGTGGCTTTGGCCGTTGATGTAGACCCTATTCATTTTGCCGTAATTGCCGTATTGAATTTGATAATCGGTTTAACAACGCCTCCAGTTGGGGTGTGCTTATTTGTGGCTTCTAGTATCGGTAAGGTTTCTATTGGAAAAGTTAGTAGGGCCGGCTTGCCATTTCTTTTAGTGAGTTTGGTAGTTTTGGTTATGGTAACCTTGATTCCGGAAATCTCGTTGTGGCTACCTAGTTTATTTACAGATTAAACACAAAAAATGATTTCTGCTGATAATTTTTATTTCGACAAACCAGAACCTCAGAAGAGCTGCTTGTTGGCCATGAGGGACATTGTTCTAGGTTATGATTCACTTATTTCTGAAACCACGAAATATGGGATGCCTTGTTTTTGCTATAAAGGAAAGATGTTCTGTTATCTATGGGTGGACAAAAAAAGTCAAGAACCGTATTTTTTAATGGTAGAAGGAAAACATCTGAACCACCCAAGCTTAGAAACGGGAAGCAGGGCGCGAATGAAAATTTTCAGGGTCGATCCAACCAAAGATTTACCAATTACCACTATAGACTTGATTATGAATCAAGCTTTGAATTTGTACAGAAACGGAACAATAAAGGTGAACTGATTCTTTGTTCACAAAGTTTTTACTTCCACCGGATTTTCAACACTTTTCTTTATCCCATTATGGAGTGGTTTCCCAAAGGCATCGGATTCGATGTGAAACTTGTCACCATCCTTGATTTCGATGTTATCACTAAAACTTAAGGTAGCTGTACCAAAAAAGTGGCAATGTAAATCTCCAGGAGAACGAAAGAGATCGTACTTGAAATGATGGTATTCTAGATTATCCATACTATGGATCATATGATTTTCGCCACTTAAGAATTCATTGTTCCAAATAGTCTTTTGATTTCTAATGATCGATACATTTCCTTTTATAGTTTTTGGTAAATCTCCCAAAAGAAGTTCGGGCCCAAAAGAACATTGTCTTATTTTGGAATGGGCCAGATAGAGGTAATTGATTCGCTCCATAACATGGTCGCTGTATTCGTTGCCAAGGGCATAACCTATACGATAAGGGTCGCCGTCAGGACCGATAATGTAAAGTCCGGCAATTTCGGGTTCCTCACCCCCGTCCAGGGCATATTCAGGGAATGCCAAATCTCCATTAGGAGGCACGACGATATTTCCATTTCCCTTGTAAAACCATTCGGGTTGCACACCGGTCTCTCCCTTTTTTGGCTTGCCACCTTCTATTCCCATTTTGAAGATTTTCATAGAATCGGATAGTTCTTCGTCCTTTTCTAACTTGGAATGCATCGCATCTCGGGCTGTTGCCGATCCGGAATGGGTTAGACCTGTTCCCGTTATCCAGAAATGTGCTGGGTCAGGGTGGTCAATCGGTGATAGTAGACGATTTGATCTGATTACATCATTATAATCAACATGTTCTGAAGATAAATTTGCTTTGACAAGCCCTTCCAAAGTAGTGCCTTCTAAAATGGCATTTTGGGCGAGTTCGTAGGTAGAAGAAAACTTCGAAATCAATTGTAAAGAATCTCCTGCTACAACGGCCACGGCATTTTTACCGTCTAACGTTATGAACTGTACTAACCTCATAGTTTAAGCTTAAGTCTGCAATATAGGCCCATTTTTTTTGCTAAGAAGCAAAGGGCTATGATGAATATAGCAGGTGTGGATTATTTTAATTTTTGACACAATTTAGAAATATTATCGAATAAAAAGAAAGGATTATTGATAACAACAAAAATGTTTAGAGGTCTATATTGCAAAAATAATTTTATTTTTGCCCTCTTCTTTACTGGCCCCGTAGTTCAATGGATAGAATAGAAGTTTCCTAAACTTTAGATGCAAGTTCGATTCTTGCCGGGGCTACTTTAAGTGCAAAAAGGAATAATGATGTTTTGCGAAATAGTTTACCTCTTCTCCCAAATTTCGTACATAGGTTCTCCTTTGCTGTTTTTTCCGGTATGATGCCAATCATTCCCTTTCCGCTCATATTGAAATTCTAATTTCGCTCCGACTCTTGAATTATCCCTAGAAAAGAACTCAATGATTTCGATGTAAGTTCCTCCTTCGGAAGAAAAAGAACCTCCTCCGGTACCATGGAATTTAAATGTTTCGGTATTATAGGCGATCCATTGAAAACGATTATCCTGCAAAAACTTCAGGGTCTTTCTGGGGTTTTCATCTCCACGTCGTTCTTGCCCTGTATCAGGACCTCGGGTCGCAAAAAGCCATTGCCCGTCTAGATCTTGTTCCATGGACTCGACATGATTGAAAACCAACCTAGGTTCAGTGCCAAGAACTAGTTGGTCATTCTGTATTGCAAATGGTACGGTCAGGGTTGTAGTAGTATCCCCGTCATAATTCGAGTTGAATTCCAATTTTACATTTAAAACTGAGTCTTCGATGGTATAAAACCCTCCAACTGTCTTAATAAATCTTGCGGGTGATTGCTCATAAATCGTATGGGTCATATACGCGTTGGTCATTTTAAGCTCATGCCGAACATTATCAATATCAGAAATGTAAACTCCAGGTTCTATCTGAGCTAAAGCATTGGAACTTACTGTTAAGAAAACAAAAAAGAAGATGGACTTTATTAGTTGTTTACGCTTCATAACAGAATCATTTAATACTTAAATATAGTAAATAACCATGTATTCAATCTGTGTTGTAGAATGACGGGCTAGCGTTTTAGATTGTTCAGCATTTCTTGTGTTGTTCTAGTAAGGTCAAATTCCGCCTTCCACCCCCAATCTTGTCGAGCTGCGGAATCATCAATACTTGAGGGCCAAGAATCGGCAATAGATTGCCTAAAATCGGGCTCATAAGTGGTTTCAAATTCGGGAAGTTGATTCTGGATGCTTTTTGAAATTTCGGCTGGAGTAAAACTCATTGCCGAAAGGTTATAGGCAGAACGTACCTTGATTTTTTCGGAATCGCTCTCCATCAATTCTAATGTGGCTCGTATAGCATCATCCATGAACATCATCGGTAGGCTTGTACTCTCATTTAGAAAACAGGTATAAGCTTGGTCCGATAAAGCCTTGTGATAAATTTCAACGGCGTAGTCCGTTGTGCCACCACCAGGCATGGTTTTCCAACTGATGAGCCCGGGATAGCGTACACTTCGAACATCAACACCAAATTTATTGAAGTAATATTCACACCATCGCTCTCCAGATTGTTTGCTAATACCGTAAACGGTACTAGGTTCCATAATCGTGTTTTGAGGGGTGTTGTCACTTGGAGTATTTGGGCCGAAAACGGCAATACTTGATGGCCAAAAGATTTTGGAAATCTTTCTTTCCTTGGCCAAATTCAAAACATTAAAAAGCGAGTTCATATTAAGATTCCAAGCACGCATCGGAAATTTTTCCGCTGTTGCGCTCAACATTGCAGCCATTAAATACACTTCATCTATTTCCCAATAGGCGACAATTTCCTCCATAGCATCATAATCGGTTGCATCGAGTAGTTCGAAAGGCCCCGTGCTTATTAATCTTTCATCTCCCTCACGAATGTCACTGGCTACTACTTTCTCAGCGCCATGAATTTCACGTAGGGCATAGGTGAGTTCTGTTCCTATTTGTCCGCATGCACCTATAATCAGAATGTTTTTATGCATTAAAATCGAGTTAAATGAATTTGAGGTTAAAGATAACTTTTATTAAAATTTGTACATTCGCTTTATGCGCAAAATATTGTTTTGTGGGTTGGTATTCATTACGCTCTTTTCCTGTAAACAGGACAAGGCGGAAGTTTCGGAAGACTCTAGTGAGTATGATGTTTCCACTGAAAATTGGCCAGAAAAGTTAGTGGTGAATTCCAACGGGATGATAATTTTGGATGCCTGGCCAGAGTATGTTGATTTGGACACCACTTTTGACGGGCTTTACACGGTAGAAAATACGGAAGATCTCAGCCTTATTGTAGAAGACTTAATTGAAAAACAGAAGCTTTTGGCAGAATCCGGCTATCCAGAATCGTTCGATAAACCACAAATAAAAAGTAGGCAAAGAGTTTTTCAGACTTTTATTTTGAAAACCAAAGGCGATTTGGAATATCGGATAGATGCAAGGGAATCAGTTTTGGAAATGATATCAGCTTACAACGCGATGCGAAATCAGTTTAATATTATTTCCAACAACACCTTCGACCCTAAACTTCTCATAGAAGAATAGGGGCTAACTATTGGGCAGATTCATTTTGGTCTAGGTACTTTCCTTTTCCGAAAGGTCAAGCAACAATGTATGGGTTTTTAGCTATATACGACTAAAACTTTATGGAAAAATCTTTTCTATTTCTCCCAGATATTTCCGGCTTCACGAAATTTGTTCAATCTACTGAAGTTGAACATAGCCAGCATGTGATCGCTGAACTTTTAGAAGTACTTATAGATTCAAATACCCAAGAACTAAAACTTGCTGAGGTTGAGGGCGATGCCCTATTTTTTTATAAGGAGGGAGAGATTCCTTCCCAAGAAAGATTACTGGCTCAAATTGAAACCATGTTTACGGCTTTTTACAGCCATTTAAAGCTGTTGGAGACCAATCGGATTTGCCCATGCAACGCTTGTGCCACCGCTCCAAAACTTGAATTAAAAATTGTGGCCCACTGTGGCGATTTGCAATTCATAGAAGTTAAGGGAAATAGAAAACCTTTCGGACAGCAGGTCATCGAAGCGCACCGGCTGTTGAAAAATTCAATAGATAGTGACAATTATGCCTTGATAAGCAAAGAACTTGCCAGTACGATAGAACTGCCCATATACTATTACAGTAAGCTGTTCAGGTTCAAGGAGGGTTCCGATGTTTATGATGGAAAAGAAATGCCCTATATTTTTTCGTTGATAGAAAGCGAGAAACTAAGTCTAAATCCTTTTTCGAAAGGGAAAAAAGTAACTTTTGATAGAGCGCCGGATATGGTATTCGAAAAGGACTTTTCTGTTTCTGCCAATACTTTGATGGAATATATCACGAACTACAACTATCGCCATCTTTGGGTGGATGGAGTTGACAAATTCGAGTATAACGAGAATGAGGTAACTCGTTTAGGTTCCGAACACGTTTGTGTGATTAATGGAAAGCATTTGAACTTTGTGACAGTTACCAAAGAGGTTGAAGCGGATCAGCTTGTCTACGGTGAAGTGACTACGAGCCCACTTCCTGTTGACGCAGCGTACCAGTTTTATATCATTGAAGCAACTTCCGAGTCAACATGTAGACTTAAAACCGAAGGTTATTTAGAAGCTCGCTCTTTCTTAAAGAGAATGGCAATACAACTCTTCGTTCGCAAATTATTCGGTAAAAACACGCACAAGGTATTAGAAAACCTTCATCGATTTGTTGAACAAAAAAAGGTGAATGGAAACAGTTTTTAGGATTTGTTGTCTAAGTATGTACCTAAGTCCCCCAAAGCTGTACTCCAGAATTGCTCATAGAATTTCAACCATTTGTTTACTTCTTTCAGGGGTTTGGTGTCGGCATAACAATATCGCTCTCTTCCCTTATTGTTAATTTGAACCAGACCTGCCTCTTCCAGAGTTTTGATATGTTTGGTAATCCCCTGTCTGCTAATGTCAAATTGGTTGGATATTTGAGTAATTGGCATAGCGGTTGACGCCACTACCAGTGCATGAAAAATTTCACGTCTGGTAGGATCGGCAACCGCCTTTAATATTCTTGTGATTTTATCCTGCATGTACTTCTTTAGTTAGATATTTTGAGAGCTCTGTAATACAGTTGTCCCATCCGCCATTAAAACTACTGAACATTTGAACTGCTGTATCTCCTGAGTAATTTGATATGCCAGAATGTTCTAAATAAAGAGCTGTGCCATCGGCCGTTTCTTTTAGTTCCCATTTTACCGTTGTTTCAACTTCTGTATTTTGAACTACCCATGTATATATGAGGATATATGGTGTAGCAACCTTTACTTCACCGTTAATTTCAGTGCAATTTTCTCCTTCGCTTTTAAAGGAATAATAATAACCCTCTTCGGCTTTGAAATCAGCTTTGATAAACCAAGTTGAAATCTCTTCACTTTTAGAAATGGCATTCCATACCATATCGATAGGATGTTTGAAAATGTGTTCCTTGATAATAGTATCTTTCATAATTTAAGGTTTTAAGATTAATACGCAACTATATGGTTGCAAATATAATCAATATTATTTAATACGCAACTTTTTGGTTGCTTATTAAGTTGAGCTTAGGGTGTAAACATAAAAAAGGGCCCATTGGGCCCTTTTTTACATGGTACTATATATACGGAATCAATTCTTTGTGTCAGCAGCGGGCTGTTCCTTTCGCGAACTAAGTGCTTGTTTACTCAAACTAGCCAAGTTAAAATTAGGATCTAATTTTAATGCTTCATCTATAAGCGCAACAGCACCGTCAATATCGTTTTTATCCATATTGTATTTCATAAGACCTTTTAAATGCAGGAATGCCGCTTTTAAAGGCACCTCATAAGGTTGTTGCCTTTCGTAAAATGCATATTTCATATCATCTTTAGCATTGGTAATACCATATTCGATATCACTTGTAGCCCCTGTATTATCTCCCGTTTGAATTTTCAAATCGGCCAATTCATATGCAAGGTATGCATTGGGGGTTCTTTTATAAAGCACTTCGAATTGTTCCAAGGCCCTCTTTGGCTGGTTCAGCGCCTTTAGAGAAATTGCTTTCACCTGTACTGAAAGATCTGAATCATCATCTTTCTTTTCAATACCAATGGTATTCAATGCTTGCATATGCTGATTGTTGTTCGCATAGATATAGGCGAGAGTATCCCTTCTTTGTTGAGAAGGGGCAAGCACATTAAGGTGGGTAAGAGCGTTGATTACACCATCTACATCACCTTGTAATCTCATTTCTTTGTAGAAAGCCTCATAATGTTTTTCAAGTTCGCTGGTCGTTTGCGCACTTGCAAAAAAACCGATGCCACATAGCAGCACAAAAACTGATCTCTTCATTTGTCTATTGATTTTTGGTGCGCTAAGCTAAAAAAATTATTTGAAGTAAGCTGTTAATGAAAACTTTAAAGAGCGATTACGCTGTTGTTGGGAAGAAAAAAAGATGCCCTAAGGCATCTTTTATAATGGATTAGTTCGGTTTCTTGTTAGCTACGCCGTCATTAGTTGTTTGTCCTTTCCTTTGAAAGAACGTATCAAACCGGCATAGAATGCAATGCTCTTGGTATCACGATCAATACACGACTTAAGAAAATCGCGAAGATCTCTGAACCAAAGATTCACATGTAATGTTGGCATGTAGAGATTAACGGTTTTGGGATTATAATCCTTATCGTTTATCACTAAATCCATTTTCACCCTTCTTCGGTGGTAGTCAATTGAAACCTCAGCTGCATTGTAATGTTTTTTAATGAGATCAACATGCAGAGGCTCAAAATTTTGATTAACCTTTTGCTTCGGACAACTTTGGGCAATCAAATCTTCCATTTCCATAAGAATGCGCCCTCTAAGTTTAGAATTTTCCATGGCAAAATGATTTAAATTATACCGCAAAGTTAGACCATAGTCGATGAAATGCACCTTTTGTTAACACTTTTCGATGAACTTTGTTGTATATGCCCAAGAAAGAGTGGTGTAAATCAACTACAACGTTGTGGTAAATTCGTACATTTTAACAATTTGGAGCACTTTTGGCACGATTATTTTAGCTTTTATAGGAGTATCTTCTTTGTAATCAGGAGCTTGCAAATTTCTTTTTGTCGCCTCAGCAGTATAATATTTTCTTTTTGTTGGGTGATTTGGGTGTACCCCATTTATTAACTCATTCCACCAGGAATTTTTGAAAACAGCATGGATAATCCGAATACAATCATCTAAATGTATGAGATTAACAACGGCATTTCCATTTGATAGTTTTTTCCTTCCTGAAAGCATGGTTATAGGATGCCTATTTGGACCAATTAGCCCTCCAAAACGTATAATAGTAGTTTTCAAGTCATTGTCTTGTGAAAATAGTTGCTCTGCTGCCAAAAGTTGTTTGCCCGACTCGGTGACCGGTTTTGGGATTGTTTCTTCAGTCACTCTACCAACAATGTCTCCATAGACTGATGTGCTACTAATAAAAATAATCTTGTTGATGGTACTTTTTTTAAGCTGCCCGTACAAAAGTTCAATCTTTTTTACATAACTCTGTTTGTTGGCACCTCTCAATTTTGGGGGAATATTGATTATCAAAAGCTCGACATCTTTCAGAAAATCTGAAATATCGCCTTTGATTGTATCTTCAGAAAAGGAAATCAGAAAAGGAACAATACCTTCTTTTTTTAATACCTTAAGTTTTTCTTCGGATGTTGTACTTCCATGTACCTTAAATCCGTCCAAAATAAGTGATTTGGCCAAGGGGAGTCCTAACCAGCCACAGCCCATAACACCAATTGTTTTATTCAAAACGTACAGTCTTTGTCACTAGAATGGCATCATTTAGAACAAAGGGCATCGGAATGTTGTTTTCCGGACGTTCTGGAATGCTAAACTGGGAATTTGTCAAAAGGTCATTCGATGCTTCGTAAATAGTTAGTTCCAATGTTTCACTCTGGGGAAGAACCAATTCTAAATCGGTGTACATATTATTGCTTACATAATGGGTTATTAGTTTTCCCCGTGAACGACTCTTCAAATAAAAATCAGATAACTCCACACCGTTGACCGAGGCCTTTTCTAAATTTATTTCATTCGTGAATATTTCAAGTCGATTGATATCACGTTGGGGGGTAATGCATATATCCAAATGACGACTTGTACCGATTAGGGTGTCTCTAGTCTTTTCAATTTTCATGGATTGGATTTTTTTCTTCGGAGCATCACTAACATAGGTAAAGCCTGAGCTATATTTACTACTGATCGTGGTGTTACCTAATTTTTCAGGTGCCTTTTTGGCTTCTCCTATATATTGGGAGGTCCATTTTGAAAGCGAATTTTCATAAGTGGCCCATTTTGCAGATTGTGCGTCATCGTCAAAAACATATAAGAGACTGGTGGGTTTTGCATTTTCCTTTGAAAATCCCGAATTGAAATGTGCGGAAATCATGCAAGCGAAGAAAGCTAAAAAGCATAGGGCTGCTATTGTACCTTTTCTTCTGAAATAACCAAAAACGGGCAGTAGCAATAGAAAAGTCAAGGAGGCCAGCAGGGTTGAGGCAACCATCATTTTAAGACCGAGACCAACCGGAAACATCTTCAGAAAAGGTGAAAAAATAAATAGCGCCGGTAAGGCCATGAACACCATTAAATAGGCCGACGGCACCTCTTGATTTAGGGTAACCCAAAATGAGGCCAGCAAAGCAAATACAGGAATTACAAAAAAACTAGCTCCAGGTAAATAAAGAGCTATTGCTGCACAGATAATCAACCATATAAAAATCGGGGCCACCAATAAGTTGGCTGATTTTATTTTAGTGAATTTTCGATATGTTATAAATGATATGCATAGTGATAAGAGTACAAAGGCAATAATATATGTATGCCCATTATAACTGAAACCATGAAGAATATCTTTGTAGTGCGGATACATCCATTTTAAAACGGACCAACTGAAATACCCAATGAGGCTGTTAATGGTGAGAATCAAAAACATGGGAATGAATCCTTTAAGAACATTGATAATGTCAAGTTCTTTTTTTCGAAAACCATGAATCAGGCAGAAGATAAATAATAAAACGGCTAAGCCGAACATTGGCCAAATCCAATCATAAGGGTAAGAAACGAGCTTGAAAAATGGAACGTTGAAATAAATATAATCGCTAAGGCTTTTTAAATTGCCTAGGTCGGCATTCCCGAAATGCTTTAAAAGAGGCATGAGGTATGTACCTTGATGGGCCAGGGTGTTTCGATCTAGTCTTTCATAGGTGTCTTTTGCCGTGTGATAATCGTAGTGATCGTCAATAAAAGCAAAATTGAAACCTTCGATATCTCCATCTTCTCTAAATACCGTGAGGTCGGTATCGTTCGGGAGCATTTTATAAATACTATACGCTAGTGAATTAGCTACCGGATATTGCGGATTGGCTTTGGTGAATTCCTCGATTAACTTGGAATTACCCCTATTCGTTTCAATAAGCATATAACTTGGTCCACCGCTACCTCGTGCCTCAAAATTCAAGACCAAACCAACATCTTTTCGCCAAGCATGTTCTTTAACAAAGAGGTCGGCGCCATTGAGACCTAGTTCTTCTGCATCTGAAATCAGGACTATAATGTCATTCTTAGGGTTTGTATTCGCTGCTAAAAAAGCACGTAGTCCCTCTAAAATGGTTGCAACTCCACTACCAGCATCGCTCGCTCCTAATGATGAGTGAGGGCTACTATCATAGTGGGATAAGAGTAACAAGGCTTTTCCCGACCCAGACCCTTTGATTCGGGCTAAAATATTGGTTGCCTTGCTTAGATTTCCCCAGTCACCTGCTGTATACCCCTCTTGTAGGGAGGTTTCCAGGCTCATCTGATTTAATTGTGAAACAATATACTCCCTTACTTCTTTATGCCCCTTAAAACCCACTCCATGTGGTTTTTGGGAAATTTGTTCGACATGTTTCAGCGCATTCTTGGTTGAAAATTCGGTTTCGGGAAGATTCTCATCGCTAGAAAAGCTGGGCATCATACCTTCAAAACTCCAATAAACGGCCAGAAGAATCAATACAATTGCAGGGAAGGAAGCAAATTTTTTCATAAGCTGAGCTATGGTGTTAAAAGTATGAAATTCTTACGGCATTTTTTGGTTTGGACATAGTGGTGATTTGGTGATGTCCATACTGAAAAACGACTTGCGCGGTGTGAAATCCATTTTATTTTTTGTAGGGTGATACGTCGAAAAAATGTAAAAGCCATTGATTTATTCGTTATATTTAATAAATAACCTAAAAATGTAACGATAAATGTAACGATATGGGAATCAAGAGTTTTCAAGGCCCTAGGGCCAAGACAGATACGAAGAAGGAATATAAAGCTCCTATATTGGTTACGGATTATATGACCAAGAAATTAGTGACTTTTACTCCAAAACAGTCTATTTTGGAAGTTATGGAGCTGTTTACCAAATACAATATTTCAGGTGGCCCAGTTTTGGACGATAGTGGATTTTTAGTTGGAATCATTTCAGAGGCTGATTGTATGAAGCAAATTTCAGAAAGTCGCTATTTTAATCAGCCCATTCTTGATAAGAGTGTTGAGCGTTTTATGACGAAAGATGTAGAGACTATTCCTTACGATATGAGCATCTTTGACGCTGCTGGGGTCTTTCATAAAGGTAATAGGCGAAGATTGCCCGTAATGAAAGACGGACTTCTTATTGGTCAAATAAGTCGTAAGGATATTGTGGTTGCTGCTTTAAAGCTCAGTGGACAAAACTGGTAAGCACATTTTACTCTCTTTTTACAATCATATAATAGTCGTTATCAAGGGGTAAATAACCCAAGTCGTACACAAAGTAGTACGTAGTCCCTTTTTTGGTGGTATACAGGTTCGTGATAAAATCGAAGTCGAAATTCTTATCTAGTAATCTGGTTTTTGTTGTTCTTGTCTTTCCGTCTTTTAGGGTGAAACTATCCAAAACGCGGTAATTTTTTCGCAATCGATTGTTGATATTGCGAATCAGATTTTTGGTAGCAGGGTTGACCTTATTGTGATGTGCATTTCGACACCCATCGGAGCAGAACTTTTTGTCGATTCTGCCCATGAGCTCCCTATCGCATTCTACGCATTTTTTCTTTTCGCTCATTGTTTTCTATAATTGAACTTCACTTCCTCCGCTTTGCCGTCTTGATGAATCAGCCCGTAAATATTGATTTCACTATCGCTCACTTTTTCAAATGTAAATCCGTCGAAATAGTGGCGATTTCCATCCACTTTTACCAATTTGAACCGCTGTATCTCGTCTTTTTCTTCCCATCCTTTAAGATCACCATTAAAGTGTTTCAATTCAAAAATCAGGCTTTCTTCTATTTGACGAATATGCCCCAATTCATAGAAATTCACTTTACCGTCAACAACCAATTTGAAAGAAAACATCATGGAACCGCCAAGAGGAGGGCTCCAGATTTCTTCCGTGATACCACCAAAAGCTTCACCTTTCCAATGACCTTCCATCCAAGAAATCTCTTCTAGTGAAGCTTTGGGTGATGTTTCACCCTCTTTGAAAGACATGGTATTTTGAGCGTTACAGGATATGGTGGTCAATAGGAACAGGAATACAAAAAGTTTCATTGTATTATATGTTTTGGATTAGACAATATACGAAATATCCGTTTGTAAACGGGTGAGGTTAAAGCACCCCGTTAGGGCGCTTTTAAGAGTGACGTTTTGCAAGTTGGTTAAGAGGACATTACTCGATTTTAATTTGGTATTTTCTCAAAAGTCCCGAGAGCCCTTCCTTGGAGAATTTCGCATTTTTTAATCGATTTTTTTCAGGGTCAATTATGAAGTTCTCAGCTTTAGTAAAGTCGGCCTTTTCAAGATTAGTTTGTAAAAAGATCGCCCTGTCGAGATGACTATTTTCAAAATCGGTACTTGTCAAATCAGCTTCCGTAAAATCAACTTCAATAAGCTTGCAGTCTTTGAAAGATTGATTTTTGAGTTTCAACCCGTAGAAGGAAGAAAGATTTAAGGTGCAGTTTTGAAAACTGAAATCCATCAGAAAATCGTTGCAGTCCTCAAATTTGAGTCCGACCATTTTGCAATGTAAAAAAGTCACTTCTTTAAAAATAGTATGGGCGAGATTCGCATTGCTGAGATTGCAATCGATAAATTCGCACTCCATAAAATTTTGGTTGTCTAAGTAGCCATTTTCAAACATGCACCCTTCGAATATGCAATTTTCGTACTCTCCTTTGGGTAATCGCGTTTGAGTGAAGTTTTGGTTTTTGAAAGTTTGGTCTAAAATCATTTCGGTAAAATAATAGCAGGAAGCTTCAGCTCCTTGAATACCTCATCATAATTCTTCATTTCTTCATCAACAATCGCCCTGCGTTCACTTTCGTATACCTGCCAATCTTTTTGTAAATCGGCCAAGCGTTCTTTAGCACCAGCAGTTACCTGAGGCTCTGCCACATCAATGTATCCTTTTAGATGAATTAGTTGAGCGTTCAGTTTATTATTGTAATTAATGACATCTTGAAAGGTCTTTTGCTTGGCCTGAATGAGGTTTTCCTCCCAAGAAACAATTCGTTTGACCAAGGTCTTACCTTTTTCCATTAGTGCTTTGGCATCTTCATTATCTTTTAAAAGTTTTTCGTAACCCTCTAATTGTGATTTTGCAGAGCGCATATCGTTCACGGATTCATGAATGGTTTTAAGCATTTTTTCAATGTCCTCCAACATGGTTTGTTGATCGATATAGTCTGAAGGCATCGCATCGATTTTAGGATTTGCCAAAACAGTTACTTCGGTTTCCGAGGCCATATTATCTAAAGAGAGTTTTAGCGTGTATGTTCCAGGGCCCACATTTGCGCCGGCATCTCCACCAAAAACAAATACTTTGTTAATTGCTGGAAGGTTTTCCCTTCGGAAGTTCCATGTAAAACGGTTGTATCCTTTTTTCGAAGGAAGAACCTGAGGTTTTGATGGCCCACCTGGCCATGTCTTGAAACTCTTCGGTTTTTTATTGGTATAGGTTCGAAGTAGTTTGTCACCTTGGGATACTTCCAATTTTAAATCCAAACTATCAGCATTTTCAGCCAAATAATAATCAAAAGTAACTCCACTTTTAGGATTAGATCCTAATCTTGGTCTTGGTTTATCACTGCTTCCCCCGAAGATTAAATACGAGTCTTTTGGTGCAAAGATCTGCACGGTTTCTTTTGAAGTTTCTATATTTTGAATAGCAGCTAAATCATCCAATATCCAGAAAGAGCGCCCAGCCGTAGCCGCAACTAAATCGTTATCCTGAATTACCAAGTCATTGATGGGAACAACAGGGAGGTTCAACTGAAAAGGCTGCCAGTTTTGCCCATCATTCAAAGAAATGAACAAGCCCGTTTCAGTGCCGGCGTAAAGAAGTCCCTTTTGTTTTGGATCTTCACGAACTACTCTTGTAAATGTATGTTCACCAGTGATGCCGTTCACAATTCGCATCCAAGTTTGGCCGTAGTTAGAAGTTTTGAAAATGTATGAACTTAAATCCATTGATTTATAACGCATTACAACCACATAAGCCGTTGCTGGGTCATGAGGCGAAACTTCGATACTGTTGATAATACCATCTGGAATATTCGGCGGGGTTACATTTGCCCAATTCTGACCACCGTCTCTCGTAATATGTAGAAGTCCGTCGTCGCTGCCTGCCCA
Organism: uncultured Maribacter sp.; assembly: GCA_964614665.1. Lineage (GTDB taxonomy): Bacteria > Bacteroidota > Bacteroidia > Flavobacteriales > Flavobacteriaceae > Maribacter_C. Next base: position 16,641 of record CAZTLZ010000005.1, on the reverse strand, counting down.
CAAAACTCCTTTTTCGTGTTTGGATTCAACCAAATATGCAAGCGTGTTATAGTTTTCACCACCGGCGGCTTCGTTCGTATAAGGCCCCCCACCGGGTCCGTGTTTTTCTTTTTCGTTTTTGGTCAAATCTGGACTTATTGGAATCCAACTCCGTCCTTCATCTGTAGATTTAAAAACTACATTGCCAGCATGGTAGATTGTTTTTCGGTCATGCGGCGAAGTGATTATCGGTGCATTCCAATTGTAACGGTATTTGGAATCTTTAGGGGCGATACTCAAGCCTAATTCAGGATATTCCTTGATAGGTTTTGATTCACGAGATTTAGCATCCCATTTATCGAGATTTCCTTGATAAGTTCCTCCATAAATGATTTCTGGATTGTCAGGGTCAAAAGCTAAAAAGGCACTTTCACCACCAGCAACGGCATACCAATCTTTCCAATCAATACCGGCGTCGTTTGTTCTACTGGCAATAGCCACCGTAGAATTATCTTGTTGGCCACCATAAATATTATACGGAATTAAGTTATCCGTAATAACACGATAAAACTGGGCCGTATTTTGGTTTTGTTGCGTACTCCAACTTTTTCCTCCGTTGTTCGAAACATTGGCTCCGCCGTCATTGGAGTTAATCATTCTCTTATTATTGTACGGGTCGATCCATAAATGGTGATTATCTCCATGAGGGGTTAGTAAAGGCTTAAAGCTTCTTCCGCCATCGATGGACTTTGTTACCGGAGCATTCAGCACATATACAACATTTTCATTTTCAGTGTCAGCAAAGATTTCCATATAATACCATGAACGAGCAATGTTGATGCGGTCTTTATTGACCTGTGTCCATTTTTTACCTGCATCCGTTGATTTATACACTCCGCCTTTGGTTCCTTCTGCTTCAATAACTGCAAAAACGATTTCATTGTTTGCTCTGGAAACCGATATGCCAGCTTTTCCAAAATTTTTTGGGAGACCCTCCTTCATTTTTTTCCAAGTACTTCCACCATCGGTAGATTTATACAAGCCTGAAGCCGTTCCCCCTGATTCCATAATCCAAGGGTAACGACGGTGTTGCCACATGGCCGCATAGAGTATGGAAGGATTTTCCATATCCATGGATAAATCCGATGCTCCTGTTGTATTGTTTACAAAAAGTGTTTTTTCCCAAGTAGCTCCTCCATCTATGGAACGATAAATACCACGTTCCGAAGTTGCTCCATATTGGGCACCTTGGACAGCAACAAAGATGATATTCGGATCTGTTGGGTGAATAATCACATCTGAAATATGGCGACTTTTGTCTAACCCTATATGTTTCCACGTTTTTCCTGCATCGGTAGACTTGTAAACCCCATCTCCCATGGAGGTCATCACACCACGGGCGGCATGTTCTCCCATACCTGCAACCACAATATTAGGATTGCTCTCTGAAACTGCAATTGAACCTACTGTTCCTGTTTTTAGAAATCCGTCAGAGATGTTCTTCCAATTTAATCCATCATCCGTAGTTTTCCAGATGCCACCACCAACGGTGCCCATGTAATAAGTCATGGGTTGACCTACTACACCTGACGAAGCCACACTTCTACCTCCTCTAAACGGACCAATATTTCGCCATTTGAGTCCGTGAAACATACTGTCTTGAACCGTAATTGCAGGTGTGGATGTTCTCTTTTTTCTTCTTTGAGATTGTAATGTTAGGGGAAGGACTAGTAATGTGAGAACGAGTAGTTTTAAGATTTTCATATAGTTTGAATTAAGGTGATTCATACGTTCAATGGTTTATAGGCAATGAAGTAACTAATATACTGATAAAGGGGACAGCAAGTAAATTTCGAATTAAGTATTACAACTTCTTATCCAAAGCCAATATGGTTTGTAATAGAACATTAGCTCCATTGGCCATATCTTCGGTAGAAGTAAACTCTTTCGGGGAGTGACTTATACCACTCCTGCTGGGTACGAAAATCATTCCTGTTGGGGCAATCAAGGCCATGTCTTGGGCATCATGGCCGGCACCACTTGGCAGTTTTTTTGTTGAAAGGCCAAGATTTTCCGCAGATGTGGCAATTTCATTTTGAATATCGGACGTCATTATAGCAGGGTCAGCAGTTGTATCTAGAGGGCGGAATTCAATTTGTAAGTTAGAAGCATTTGCGATTTTTTTCCCTTTGGTTTCAATAGCCTGATATACTTTTTTGATTACCTCAGAGGATAGATCACGGATTTCCAAGCTCGTAACTATGTTACCGGGAATCACATTTGGGGCTCCGGGCGCTGCTTGAATTTTACCGACGGTACCAACCTGTGCCCCTTCAAAACTATTGGTGATTTCGTTTACCGCTACGATGAATTTAGCTGCTGCTAGCAAGGCATCTTGACGAGCATTCATGGGGGTGGTACCAGCGTGATTTGAAAAGCCGGTAAATTCAACTTCCCACCATTTGAGGCCGACAATGCCTTCCACGATTCCAATTTGGATGTTTTCCTTTTCCAGTGTGCCTCCTTGTTCGATGTGTAATTCTAAGAAGGCGGCGATTTCATCTCTTTTCGGGCCACTTCTGCTATTCGAGTAGTGTCACCACCTAGTCGCATGATACCTTCTCCCATAGAATAACCAGTTGAGTTGGCCACTTTTAGGGCATCTTTGCCTAAGTGGCATGCTATGGCTCTACTGCCCATAACACCACCTTCTTCATTGGAAAATATGATGATTTCGAGAGGATGTTTCGTTGTTATGTTGTTTTCATTGAGAACTTCAAGAACCTCCAGAGAAGCCATTGAGCCAACACAGCCATCGTAATTGCCTCCGTTAGGAACACGGTCGATGTGAGAACCAAAAGAAATAGGTTTTGAGGAAGTCTTTTTTCCTTCTCGTTTTCCAATAACGTTTCCCGAAAAATCAATATGGACTTCCAGCCCTAAATCCTTTAGTTTTTGAACAACCCATTTTTGTGCTTCAATATCGGCATCGCTAAAAGCGACCCGTTCGGTTTCGTCATTTTCTTGAATGCCGAATTTGGCCAATTCGAAAATTCTGTTTTCGAGTCGATCCTGATTGACTTTGGGGATTTGGGCGAATAGATAGGTGCAACTAAAAAGAAAACAAAACGATAAAAAATGTTTGGACATGGATGTTTAATTTATCCCAATGTGTGAAATTTTGGGATTGCGCGCATTAGACCTGACAAAGGTCATATGAATTTGCTGGTAACAGGTTTACATTTAAGTAATTAAAACAAGAAACCATGCAAATAAAGAAAAACCCAAAAGCAGATTTAAATCGGAACAGTGGCCTTTATTTTCAAATAGGCTTAATTCTAGTTCTCTTTGTAACGTGGAGAGCTTTAGAGTATAAATCATACGATGTAGATACTGAAATTGTACAATTGCTAGAGGTTCAGACTGATCTTAAGGAAGAGGTACCCATGACCGAAACTGTAAAGACTCCGCCACCGCCACCGCCACCATCAGCTCCTGAATTGATTGAAATAGTAGAAGATGAGGCCGAAATTGAAGAGACAGTAATCGAAAGTTCGGAAATGGACCAAGAAACAGTAGTTGAAGCCGTAATTGCTGTTGATGATGTTGAGGTTGCAGAGGAGGAAGAAGAAGTATCCGTACCCTTCGCAGTTATTGAAAATGTACCGGTATATCCAGGCTGTGAAGATCAAGTAACAAATAGCGAAAAGAAGGCTTGTTTTCAGAAAAAGATGCAAGAGCACATCAAGAAACACTTTCGATATCCCGCTACAGCCATAGAACTTGGTATTCAGGGTAGAGTTCATGTACAGTTCAAAATCAATAGTGAAGGTTACATTACAGGCATAAGAATGCGAGGGCCAGATAGCAATTTGGAGAAGGAAGCTGAACGAATCATCGCTGCTTTGCCTCGAATGACTCCCGGTAGACAGCGAGGAAGGAAGGTAAATGTGCCTTATAGTATTCCAATTAATTTCAAATTGGAGTAACAGATTTGATTATCTAGAGGCCTTGTGATAGTCAGTTAATTCTTGTGGCCCTTCTAATAATACCCGCACTACTTTCAAAGTGCCATCTTCGGTGGTTGCAATTTGCCATTTGATCAACGAAATCTCACCATTCTCGATTTCAATTCCCGTAATACTTCGTGGATGAACACAACTACCATCGTTAAACAAGGGAATATCTCCAGGTTCTGGAAATCGGGGTCTATGCGTGTGACCGACAACTGTAATCAAGAGGTCATTCTGTAATATCCATTTTTTTAATCGTCGTTCTACCTTTCTTAACTCCGTATAATTTTTGGCAGGACTGGTGGGGTCGGCAATACCCCATACTTGTAATGGTTTCCACAGCACACGTACTAAAAAGCGGCCCCATCGCCAAAAGGTATAGTTCCACCAGTCGGCTTGATGTCCGTGTGTTAGGAATAATTCTTGCCCGGTTTTGGCATGCTTTAAGATAACAGCTTCATTATAGGTAATACCTTCAAAAAGTTCCTTTTCACATTCATCAATAGGTTCAAAATAATTCCAAAGATATTTTTTTACATAGGTAGGGTCTTTGTAAACCATATCATGGTTACCCCAAATCATATGTAAACGCTTTTCAATATGAAATTGCCGCAGCAGTTTAAAGACATTTTTATGGGCTTCGAATATTGATTTGAAATGGATGTTTTCCCATAGCTCATCACCATCACCAAGTTCACAATAGCTGAATCCTTCGTCATGGTAGTGTTTTAGCGCATGGAAATAGATGTTTCGGTTGTTGGCGAAATCATCGGCGAAACTGTTGTCACCTCGGTGGCAGTCACTAAATAAAATGAATTTTGAAGAATCGTCAAAGGCTACCGTTTTGGCATTTTTGTACGCTCTTGATAACCTATAGTTCGATGACATGGTCCAAATTTATATAAAAATGCGAATAACAAATGAGTATGCGTGGTTTTCACTTGGCTTTCCTTTAACAAATTTCTATAAGGGATTTTGTAATTTTACAGGCCTTTTTGCTACTAATCACCATTATGAAGAACGATCCAGAAATAGTAATGCCAATTCAAAGGCTCATCAGCTTTCATAAGTTGTTGGAGTTTTATGACGAGAAGGCGCTAAGTGGAAATGCTTTTGAAAAGCTAAAGGCAAAACGTGTGCTTGATGCGGTTGCCCCATATCCAGAGCTGCGTGATGGTTTTGAAGACGTTGCCCTAGTAAAAAAACATGAAAAGGTCATTAGAATAATCTTGGATGACACTTTTACGGAGGTATTGAGTAAAAATGAAATCAAAACAGCCTCATTACCGTATGATAACTTCATTTTCAATACTTCAGAGCGATTTCAAAAAATACTAGAGAATGCTGGCCCTAATTTTGAACCTAAGATTCGAAATCAAGAGGAAGATTTTAATTATATGATGGCCGCAATTGTGGTTCTGAATTTTTACTATGGCTTCAAGTTGGATTTTAGCAGGCCTTATTTCTATGATATTCCAGATGCGAACGGAGTGATACATCACTATCGCATCTTGTACAATGCAGATTTTCTAGACATTATACCTACCGATACAGTTAAAGAGCTTAACCAAGATGATGTCAATGAACTTCTTGAGAATTGGGATAACATTGATTTATGGAAGGAGAAAATTCCGCCTAATAGCTTTATTTCCAAGGGTTTTGTGATTTCAAATATGTTCGATGTTACTTCGGAACATTCTATTTCGGAAATCAAATCCGGATTGATTGCCAATGATAAAAGAGGCAACGAAAATTTCATGTTCGATTTACAGGAAACCTTTAGATCGTTTTTCAGGTTGCCAGATGTGCGCGTGGGCTTTATGGCCTATAATTCAAAGCAAGATCATTTTGAAAAAGTCCATGGGCATGACATGGAAAGTTTTATTCTACAAGACAAGGATTTGGAAAGTTGCCAAGAGGCCCTTTGCGATGGATCCTATCAAAAATTGCTGGGGGAAACTGACTATTTCACAATTCCCGATGTTGAGAAGTATTATAGAATTTCTGAGGGTGGCGCTCCGTACAAGAGTTTGCATGATCAGGGTATAAAGAGTGCGATTTTTGCACCCATTGCCACTAATGAGGAATTATTAGGAGTATTGGAAATAGTATCTGATAAAGTACATGTTCTCAATAGTGTAAATGCCACTAAGCTTGACGATGTAATGCCTTATATCGTTTCTGCGGTGCTGCGTTCGAAAATCGAAGAAGAAAATTTAATCGATGCTATAATCCAGAATGAATGTACGTCGGTTCACTCTTCAGTATATTGGCGTTTTCAAGAAGAAGCGAAGCGATTCATAGTAGATGATTTAAATGGGAAACAGCCTTCTTTTCGAGAAATAGCCTTTAAGGACGTATACCCTCTATATGGCCAGATAGATATCAAAGATTCTTCAAGAGCCCGAAATACTGCAATTCAAAATGATTTGATGATCCAACTTTCGGATATCAAAAACATTCTGGAACTTGCTTGGAAGAAGACCAAGTTGCCAATCTACGAGGAATTGATATTTCAAGTGAACAACCAAATCGATGAGGTCAAAGAAGTATTGTACACACACACCGAGCAGGCTATTTTCGATTTTGTGAAGGAAGAAGTGAAGCCAGTATTCAAACATCTGGAAACATTAGATGATAGTTTAAAGGTTGTGATAGATGACTACAATTCTACAATTGACCAAAATACAGAATCTTATTATGATCACCGAAAGAATTATGATGAGAGCGTAATGCAAATCAATAAAGAATTGGCTGCTGTCATTGATAAAAAACAAGTGAAGGCACAAAAGATGTTTCCTCACTTTTTTGAACGATTCAAGACTGATGGTGTCGAACATAACATGTACATTGGTGATTCCATTGTGGGTGATAGAAATTTTAACCCCTTGTACCTGAATAATCTACGCCTGTGGCAATTACAGGTCATGTGTGAGATGGAAACTGCCTATTATAATCTAAAACCTGAATTACCCGTTCAATTGGATGTGGCCTCTTTGATTTTGGTTTACAATACGTCCCTTTCTATTCGTTTTCGAATGGACGAAAAACAATTTGATGTCGATGGAACCTATAATGCACGTTACGAGATTATAAAGAAACGAATTGACAAATCCTTTATCAAAGGCACGAAAGAGCGCTTAACAGATAAGGGAAAACTTGCTATTGTGTATTCTCAAAAGAAAGATGAATTGGAGTATTTACGATATATCAAATTCTTAAAATCGAAGGGATATTTCACTAATAAAATCGAAATAGTTGAACTAGAGGGCTTACAGGGGGTTTCCGGTCTTAAGGCCATACGAGCCGAAATACTCTACAAAAAAGGTCAGGAAACCGAAAAAACATACACCTACCAAGATTTAATGGATGAATTGAAAGCTTAGGGCTAAAAATTCTTAGAGACAAGAACTTTTATCCGCACTCATTGCCAATATTGTGCCTTTGTTCTTTGTTAAAGATTATCTCATTCTTTCTGGCCCAAAATAATTGAATGCCACAGCAAATGCAATTACCGAAACTACGATTCCTATCATAAAAATGACATACGTCAATCGTAGAATTTTATACTTTCTGTGCAAGACCAAACCTAAGAAATAAAGGTCTTTTGTTAAAGAGGAATAAATATATTCCTTGTCTTTGACCAACTCGCCAATTGCCCATTCATAATCTGCTAATTTCATTTTGTGGAAATTACCGAAGAATAAGAGGTTTACTTTTTTGTTCGCTACATCTTCTTTAGAAAATTGACCGCTTGTTATATTCGGTCGTGTAGCAAACACAGCCAGTACCATTGACACAACGCTAAAAATCAAAAAAATCAATGTTGGATAAACCAAGTATGTATTTGAAGGATTGTCCAATTTGGGAATAAGGTTGGAGAGAGCCACAGAAATTATTATCGCATTTACTGAAAGCAGAATATTAGCCTTCGTATCAGCGATATCGCTTAAAGTCAAGTGGTTCTTCAAGGTGACTCTAAACAAGGTCTGAATACCGCGATCGGGGCTTTCACTTTTATATTTTGCCTTGAGCGCTTCCTTTTTGGCAATTTCCTTTTCAGTCTTTTTGTCCTTGACAAGTTTTTTGAGGTTCTTGTTTTTGCCCTCCTGCCAATTTTCCAAAGCGTAGTCGGTGTAGAATTGATGTTCTTTCTTGAACATTTCAATATTGGCGTTACCCCATTCTTTTGTGCTGTAATCAGCAATGCCAAGTAACGAAAGTTCCTCACGTAAATAATCGGAAGTTTCCCCATAGCTTTTTTGAGCGAAGTGCGATGAATCTGCATCGCGAATAATCTTTTCCTGAATATTCTGAGGTTTGTAGAACCTCTTTGTAGCGCGTATGCAGCCTACGATTTTTTGAATTTTCTCATTGTCATAGTCTTGTTCGGTCAAAAATTCCTCGGCGATAAGACAGCTAGTTTCCTCATGATTTTCTGTTCCCTGGGTATAGCCAGTATCATGAAACCATGCGGTCAATAACAACACTTCTTTGTCCTCCTCGATAAGGGTATGGGCATCCAATAATTCTTTAGTACTTTTAACTACACGTTCTGTATGTCTTAGATTGTGATATAAATGCTTTGGATCCAAGGAATTGGTTAATAAATCCGTAGCAAAAGCTTTAGTTTTTTCAACTATATCAGACATAAATCTTATATTAGAATTCCACCAAATTACGAAATTTTGAACTCTAGAACCTGAATATGAAGAAATTTTGCCTTGCAGCCTTTGGTCTTGTGTTCCTAACGAATTGCGCCACGCAAAAGGCCAAATATGCGAAAGGGATGTCCGATGAAATAACTTCTAAAGGAAAAGAAGTTTCGCATACGGTTTATCTTATCGGTGATGCCGGTTTATCGGACGGCAGTAAACCTAATAAAGCATTGACATCCTTCAAAAGAAAATTGACTACAGCCAATAAGAGCAGTACGGCCGTTTTTTTGGGGGACAATATTTACCCAGCTGGTTTGCCTAGTAAAAAAAATGCACCAGTTGCGTACGAACAGGCGAAAGGCTATTTGGATGCACAACTGTCTACACTACAAAATTTTAAAGGAAGACCACTTTTCATTCCTGGGAATCACGATTGGTATAGTGAAGGGTTGAAGGGTCTTGAACGTCAAGAGAAATATGTTAGAAAAAACCTGAAACAAAAAAAACCGTTTCTACCAGAAAACGGTTGTCCCATTGCTGTTCGGAAGGTTTCGGATGATTTGGTCATTTTGGTGGTTGATACCGAATGGTATTTAACTAATTGGGACAAACACCTCACTATGAATGACAATTGTGAGATTAAAAGTCGTGCTAAATTCTGGGAAGAAATTGAAAGTATTATAAAGAAAAATCGAGATAAAACCACTTTGATTACAATGCATCACCCCATGTTTTCCTATGGTCATCACGGGGGGCAGTTTTCTATGAAACAGCAATTTTTTCAAGGGGGTAGTAAAGTTCCTTTGCCGATTATTGGTACATTGATCAACGTCCTTCGAAAAACTTCTGGGGCATCTTCGGCGGATATTCAGAACAAACGCTATACAGAATTCAAAAATCGCATGGTGACCTTGGCGCAGTATTCCGAAAAGGTCATTTTTGCTTCAGGTCATGAACATACGCTGCAGTATATCAGAGAGCACAATACACCACAGATTGTAAGTGGGGCGGGGGCAAAAGAAGGTGCCACACGTTTATTGAACGGCAGTGAATTTTCAACAGGGCAAATGGGTTATGCGATTTTGGAAGTCTATACCGATGGATCATCGCAAGTAAAGTTTTATGGAGTTGAAGATGCAAATAAAAATGAATTATTATTCAGAACGACTGTACTCCCGCCTGACCGAGTCCCACATATCGAAACGTATGAAAATGAATTTCCCTCAGAAGTCGCCGCTTCGATATATACAGATGACGAAATTGACAAAAGTGGGTTTTTCAAAACCATTTGGGGCGAACGTTATCGTAAGTATTATGGCACTCGGGTATCCGCTCCAACTGTGCGTCTAGATACTCTTTTTGGAGGTTTGAAACCTGTTAGAAGAGGGGGAGGACATCAATCAAAATCACTTCGACTGCGTCATGATAATGGCAAGGAATATGTAATGCGGGCACTGCGCAAGGTTTCTGAACTCTATTTGCAATCAATGGTATTTCAGCAACAGTATATCATGGATGACTTGGAGGATACTTTTGTGCAAAAATTACTGGAGGACTTTTATACCGGTTCGCACCCTTATGCACCCTTTACAATTGGTGCATTATCCGATGCCATAGGAATTTACCATACCAATCCGGTGTTATATTATATACCGAAACAAGCTGCCTTACAAGAATTCAATTCGGGCTTCGGAGATGAACTCTATATGATCGAGGAGCATGCCGGGGATGGTCACGGCGATTTAGAAAGCTATGGATTTTCTGACAAGTTGATCAGTACCGATGAGATGCTTGAAAACCTTCGTGATGATGAAAAGTATGAGGTAGACGCTGAAATGTACGCTCGAGCTCGCCTTTTTGATATGGTCTTAGGCGATTGGGATCGGCATGTAGATCAGTGGAGATGGGCTCAGTTTAAAGAGAAAGAATCAAAAAAAGTAACTTATCGCCCGGTACCAAGGGATCGCGATCAAGCTTTTTCAATTATGGGTGATGGCCTCTTCATGGGTCTTGCTACACGATTGATTCCCGGACTACGCCTGATGGAAGGTTTTAAAGAAGAGATACGAAGTGTAGAGGGGTTTAATTCCTCTCCTAAAACCTATGTATTGGATGTCGCTGTCTTGTCTAAAACCACCAAAGAACAATGGTTGCAAGAAGCCAAATATATTCAGGATAATTTGACAGAAGATGTAATCGAAAAGGCCTTCTTGAATTTTCCGAAAGAGGTGAGAGATGCTACCGTAGATGAATTAAAGAGAGTTCTGCTGTCTCGAATTGGTGATATACAAAACACGGCCAAGAAGTATTACCAGGTGTTGAATCGGCATGCGGTAGTTGTTGGTACCGATAAAGATGATTGGTTCGAAATAGAAAACCTTAGTAAGGAAGAAACCGAGGTTCGCGTCTTTCGAATTATTGATGGAGAAAAGAAGAAAAAATATTTTCAAAAGAAGTTTCACCGCAAGGATACCAAGGAAATTTGGGTGTATGGTTTGGATGATGAGGATCGTTTTGAGGTCAAAGGAAATTATAAAAGCAAAGTAAAGGTTCGTTTGATCGGGGGGCAGAACAATGATATTTATGATGTAAGCGAGGGCGGAAACACCTTTGTCTATGACTATAAATCGAAGAAAAACAGACTGAAGAATGTTTCCAAAGCAAGAGTAAAATTAACCGATGATTATGAACTGAACACTTATCAACCCCTGAAAATCAGAAATTCATTCAATCAGTTTTTCCCGTTAATTGGGTTTAATCCTGATGGAGGGCTTAAGGTGGGTTTCAATGATGTTTATACCTATAATGGGTTTGGGCAAAACCCTTTTACACAGCAGCATACATTGAACGCAGCATTCTATTTTGCTACAAGTGGTTTTGAATTGAGTTATAAAGGAGAGTTTGCAAACGCTTTGGGAAATGCCAATTTTGAAATTTTCACACAGTTAACCAGTCCAAATTTTGCCATCAATTTTTTTGGGTTGGGCAATGAATCCGAAAATTTAGACGACGCCTTAGAGTTAGATTATAATCGGGTCCGTTTGGAGACCATAAAACTGGCTCCTTCTTTAGTATGGCGTGGTAATCTTGGCAGCAAAATCAGGACAGGACTTTTATATGAAACAATTGAAGTAGAGGAAACAGAAAACAGATATATTAATACGTTCTATCAAGCAAATCGTGAAGAGACGCAGAAGAGGTTCATTGGTGTTGAAGGGGAGTATAGTTATGAAAATAGGGACAATGCCGCTTTTCCGACATTGGGAATGTCAACATCAATGTTGGTCGGTTATAAAGCCGAAACAGGTGGTGAAGGTAGTTTTGGATATGTTGTTCCGAGTCTTTCATTTGATTATAAATTGGTGCCCAATGGCCGGTTGGTGTTGGCAACACAATGGAAAGCCCATTTCAATGTTGGTGATGGGTATGAATTTTATCAAGGAGCTAGCATCGGAGGTGTAGATGGGCTGCGTGGGTTTAGAAATGAACGCTTCACCGGCAAAAGATCATTTTATCAAAATACAGATTTGAGGTTGAGTTTAGGGCAAAGAAGAAATGGAATTTTGCCTACTGCTTTTGGGCTTTATGGTGGATTTGACTATGGGCGTGTTTGGGTTCCGAACGAAGATTCCGATACTTGGCATACGGCATACGGAGGGGGTATTTTCTTGGATGCTGCAAGTATAGCGACTATAAGAGCAGCCGTTTTCAATAGTGTTGACGGAATCCGAATTTCTTTCGGACTTGGGTTTGGATTTTAATGAGGGTCTTCTGTTGGATTTTATTTCAATGAATAAGTATACAAATTACCCCCTTCTTTGTCACGAACTTCGTCAGACAACAGCAAGGTTTTCGGGTCTTTAAAACATACTGATTCCAATTGTGTCCTAACACCCAAATCGATTTCCTTCAAGTTTCCTTTTGAAAAATCATCAGAGGCAAAATCAGTAATCGTCCAAAGTTTACCATTACTCAAAAGCACTATTGTCTTTTCGTCAGGGGAAATGGCAGCGGAAGTTATTCTACAAGTGCCCCAATCCCCACACATGAATATTTTGCCAATTAACTTGGCTTTGTAGTTTCCTTTAATGTCAGGTATCTTGTAAATCAAAGTTTCACCCGTAAACGGGTTGGTCCTGTTTTTTGTAAAAATATAGAGATGCCCTTTGTAATGAAAGAAAGCTTCGGCATCATAGAAGAGCGCACCTCGGCGGGGTGGAAATTCTTGTTGCTCGGGGTAATTGAATTTTATCTTCTGGGCATTTATTTTATCGCCTTTTTCTATTTCCGGGTTGGGCAGTTTTAATATCACCAAGTTCTTCCGGGTATTGTCGTTATTGCCGAAATCACCAATAAATAAATTGCCACCCTTATCTTTTGTGAGATCCTCCCAATCTGCGTTCTTGGCATTTTTTACATCAAGATGTTTAATAATATTGCCGCTGAAATCGGTCCGGTAAAGATTGTCACTGTTTCCATTATCCTCAACAAACCAAACCGATGAAGGTGAATAGGAAACAATTCCCGAATTTTCCTTTAGTTTTTCCGGCAGTTTGGTGATTAATTTAAGTTGACCATAGTTAGTACAGCCAACTAAAAGAAGTAATAAAAACAGGCATGAATATCTATCCATCGATAAAACCAATTGCTTCATGAACTTACTTCGATGTCATTGAAGCATCTTTTGCCATGCTTAAATTGTTAACTAAAAACCCCCCTAGATCTCGACCTTGTTTGACACCTACGTCGACCGCTTTCCGATAATGGATGCCACCATACATACGGCTAATGGCGGCCTCACTAGCGGCCGCTTCAAAAGATGTGAAACTGCGAATGGGGAGACCATATGGTACCTCTGTATCATCATCGAATGCAAAATTATCGCCAAAAATACTGGTTAACGCAACACCAGCTGCTCCAGAGACAACACTATGCCCACTGGTATATTCTGGAAAAGGAGGTGTTTGTAAAACCGGTTTCCAATTTTCGTCTATATGAGCGTTGATGAGTGTTTCAGGTCGTATCAAATTACTGCGATATTTTTCATCCCAACAGCTGATAAATGCATCTGCAATGGCAATTGAAGTTTTCGTGTATGCGAATACCGTTTTGGCAAAATCACTATTGGTCTTCTTTGTAGCAATTTTCACAATGCCGATCCAGTGCGCTCCGGGTGTAATCTTTTTAGTTGCGAACATTAAATGACCACGTGTTACAGAAACATATGGATTACAATCCCAAAATTGGGCTATTGCTATTTCTTCAGAGGTGTCACCTTTTTCTGTAATCTTATTGCTAATATCATAAACTTCTTTTACTTCTTTATAGAAATCGCTTCCTTCCTCCATGGAAAAAGGAGGGGGAGGAGTGGGCTTAAATTGATTTGCCGAATCAATCACAAAAGGCCGTATTTTATTCCAATGTGGCTCAATACCTTCCATATAAGCAGGTGGCGTTGGTTGCCATCGTGTCGGATCATCGGTATTTACTGTAAACTTTGGCATTGTACGCGTTTGACTATAATTGTCTTTGCCCATCCATTCTGCAATATGTTCAGCAACCTGCAATCCATATGCTTTAGAGGTATTAAAAACCCTTTCATTTTTTATTTGCCACTGTAAATAGAGGCTATCGCGGTACGGGGTCAATTTTTCTTCTGAAAAAATCAGCCTTCGGCTTAAATCCATATGAGCAACCATCGCTGCTACTTCATGATTTATGGCTTGGGTTTCACTAGGTACGGGTATGGCTGTAAGTTCTCTTAATTGCCCAGCCAAAGAACTATAGTTTTCATCTTTCAATGCCATAATTTCATAGGCCGCGACATTGGGGTAGGCAAAAATTCTGCTAGCTACTGGAGGCGAAAAGATATCATGTATCATGATTTGGGTCACCTTGTCTATTGATTGATGCATTGCTTCAGGTGACACTACAATAGGTTCTGCTTTTTTGTTACAAGCAAAAACTGCCATAAGAACGATGGTGAGTAAACTGATTTTTTTCATTTTTTTAAGTTGTAGATAGTACTTTGGAATAACTTTTTTAGTTACAGATAAATATACAATTTGTAGTTAAGGCAAGTGAAGCAAGATACATATTCTTAAGGGAAGAATGAAGATGTGATAGGTTAATGTTTCTCCAAACAAGTTCCATTTTTAGATGGTTCTTAACGATATGTAATGGAAATAACCTTATATTTCTGGAATGCCCCAGTTTTTTGAAAATTATCCGATATATTTAAAGGGTTAAACCTAATGAACTGTAAGGAGAATTGCGTTTAAAGGTCTGCTCTAACTCTATTTTGGAACGCTCTAGTTAGATCGAAAAATTCTATGAATTATGAAAAATCTGGATAGAAGGAACTTCATCAAAAGAACTTCAATGTCTGCTGCGGCTTTTGTGGCTTCACCGTTGTTGGTTGATGGTATGGAGGCTATTGAAGAAAGACCGCTTTTGGGTAAGTATATGGGTGACTTTGTAGCACCTAAATTAGAAACCGTTCGTGCTGCGTTTATTGGCGTAGGGGCAAGGGGCCCAGGTCATTTGAAGTTTTTTGCTGGCTTGCCCGGCACCGAAGTAGTTGCCATTAGTGATTTATATGAAGATTTAGCCAATAAGTGGGCATCCGAGGCTAAAAAAATCGGAAAAGGAGAAAGACATGGGAAGATAAAATTATATCATGGTGACGAAAACAGATGGCGAACAATGCTTGATGAGATTAAGCCAGATGTTGTGTTTATCGCTACCAATTGGAAAAATCATGCACCCATGGCCATTGAGGCGATGAAGGCCGGCGCCCATGCCTTTGTAGAAGTGCCAATTGGGCTGACAATTAACGAAATGTGGGACATTGTTGATACCTCGGAAACGACCGGAAAGCACTGCATGATGATGGAGAACGTAAACTATAGTCGTGATGAACTGATGTTTTTGAATATGTGCAGGCAGGGTGTTATAGGAGAGGCGTTACATGCTGAGGCTGCTTACATTCATGAGTTACGTTTTCAGATGGAGGAGCAAGAACGTGGCACAGGCTCTTGGAGAACATTACATTATGCCAAAAGAAATGGGAACCTATATCCTACCCATGGTCTCGGGCCAGTCGCCCAGTATATGAATTTAGGTCGAAAAGATGATACTTTTGATAGCCTTGTTTCTTTTTCAACCCAAGCTATTGGCCGTAAGTTGTATGCCGAAAAGAATTATGAGGCAGACCACAAATGGAATCAATTGGATTATAAGGGTGGCGATATGAATACAACTATTATAAAAACAGCCATGGGTAAGACAGTTATGGTTCAATGGGATGAGACTAGTCCAAGACCGTATTCACGTTTGAACTTAATTCAGGGTACCAAAGGAGTATTGGCAGGGTTTCCAACAAGAGTAGCATTGGAAGGCGGAGTTGAGGGAGTGACGAAAAATCACCATAGTTGGGTGCAAGGCGAGCAGTTAGAGGTATTATATGCAAAATACGACCACCCACTTTACAAAAGATTGAACGATGCCACTAAAGATACCGGTCATGGAGGAATGGATGGTATGATGATGTACAGAATAGTGGAGTGCTTACAAAAGGGTTTGCCTCTG
The DNA here is from genome assembly GCA_964614665.1 of uncultured Maribacter sp. Taxonomy (GTDB): domain Bacteria; phylum Bacteroidota; class Bacteroidia; order Flavobacteriales; family Flavobacteriaceae; genus Maribacter_C. The sequence goes on along the minus strand of CAZTLZ010000005.1, from coordinate 401 downwards.
GATCAAAATGTATATGAAGGTTGTTTCTGGAGTGCGGTTAGTCCTTTGAGTGAGCGATCAGTAGCAAGTGGAGGCACTCCACAACACTTTCCTGATTTCACACGTGGTAATTGGAAAAACACCAAACCTTTGAAGATCATAAGTTAAAGAATACTATGAAAAGAGCATGCTTTACCTTACTCGTATTCCTAATTGCCATTTCATCTTGTAAGAATGAACAAAAAGAGGTGAAAACATCTGCTTCTGATCAGGCTCAGGAGGTCGTTGCAAAAACAGATGAATGGATTTACTTGTTCGATGGTACAAGTACCGAGGGTTGGAGAGCCTATAATGGTAAGTCTTTGCCCTCACAATGGGTCATCAAAGAAGGCGCTCTTACGTTTGATACGGAATCTAAACTG
>CAZTLZ010000004.1:0-61907 GCA_964614665.1 uncultured Maribacter sp. | reverse complement strand
GCCCATTTCCAAATAGCAAATGAACCTTTCGAACTAAACTAACACAAACCATTTTACTCCAAGGCCGTTTGCCCCTCATTAGGATTATATACATAATTAAAGGTGTAAAAACGTGATTCATCAACAAAGCCATCTGGTTCTGCTGGCGCATCTTTATAGTAACTCAGGATCTCTACTTTGGCGTATTTATCATCATGGGTTCTGATAACCAAAACTTTCCCCGGAATAGCTGAAACAATATTTACCTGCGGATTATAGTTATACCAGCCATTATCACTGCCCGTTGGTATAGCAAAGGCCCCATCGGCATCTTGAGCAAAAGTTACTCCTGAAGCATCTGTGATGCTTGCAAAAGTTCCAGACGCTATTGACGCCCCCGCGTTTCCATTTCTTGCTGGTTCATTATCTGAGCCCGTATCAACACCGCCATTTATGGCAATCGTTGTTCCGCGAAAGGCGATATCCCATTCTGTTTCACTTGTTGCAACGGCACCAGTAGCGAAACTGAACTTTGTAAAAGGTCCACCTACGGGTTGTCCTTGACCGCCAGTCTGAGGAGCAGGAATATTGGAGGCAGTTTTGCTTTCTACAGCAATCAAAGTTGGCCCATTATCGTCATCGCTACATGAAAGAAATGCAATAGCAAGAAAAAATAGTGCTGAAAGTTTGAATGTCATTTTCATAAAAATTGAATTTAAAATTGAATATTGATTTTAGTAAATAATTGTATTCCTGCAAGTCCAGGAATGTTTTCCACATCCTTATAATCAAATAGGTTATTTACCCCTAATTGCAAGGTGTATTTATCTGAAAATGATTTGTTTAAAGTAAGGTTGGTTAGCGCATAACCTTCTACAAAAGTGCTATCATAATCGTCAATAATACCATTACCATTGCCATCAAAAAGACCATACTTGCTTCGGTAATTAATTCTGAGGTTCATATTGAAATTCCATTTTGGAATATCATAGAACACTTTAAAATTGGCGGTGTGCCTTGAACGGTTGACGAGCCCGAAATAATCGGAATTGTCTAGAACAACTGTTTGCAACGAATGGGGATCACGGGCAAACAGCTCGCCCCGTTCTAAAGCCACCTTTTTTTGTTTGTCCTTTGCGAACAATAATTGGTACCCTGCTGAAAAGACAATGTTTTCGTCAAGTTTATAGTTTGCATCAAACTCTGCGCCTGTAGTATATATTTTATCAAAATTGGCATAACTAAAAACATTTTGTCCGTTCGCTTTCCGCGCTATTGCCCTAGTATCAATTAGGTTTTTAAAATCATTTCGAAACAGATTAAGACTCAATTTCACTTTCCTATTTACATAGGAAGCACTTAAATTATAGCCAATAGAACTTTCTGCCTCTAACGGCTTTGATAATTCAGGCAAGTCAAAAAGAACATCAATTAACTGCCCTTGTGCTTCTAACTCATTCACCTTTTCGATGGCTACATTGTATCCTAAAACAGTATAGCCCACCGCTGAGTTTGTAAAATCAAAATACAACTGTCTAAAATCCGGAGCTTTGAATCCGTAACCTATGGAACCCTTTATCGAAACAGCATCGCTGAATCTATATTTTACAGAAGCTTTCGGACTAAACTGTGATTGATACTCGCTGTGATTATCAAAGCGGGAACCGAGAATCAGGTTTAATTTCTCCGCAGGATAGAAATCGTACTGTGCATAGGTATACTGAGAGCCAAAAGTCACTTTTTGATCAAAGAAAGTACGATCAAGGTTTTCATGATTATAGCCCACCCCAATTGTAATGGAATTTTTGGGCTTTATCTTATAGGTAGCCCTAATTTCTGAACGTACCAGGTTCTGGTCGTACTCATTTTCGCTAAAAAGAGTATTGGTAACCGTATTCTGTAATACTTCGGATGCTCTGTAGTTCGTATGGTAGAATTCGTACTGCAAAAACCATTTGTCTTTTATATTATGGTCAAGTCGAAGGTGAGCATTTGCCTCATTGATTTCATTGTCACCTGATATCAGCTCATCGTCTACACTTAGCATTACATTTTGATTTTGCAAATAGTAGCGCCCTGAAGCAAATAGGCGCAGTTGGTCTGAGAAATTATAGAACACCTGTCCATTTAGAGTATAGTTACCATAAGGGTTCACTGTTTGACCTATGGTCTCAGGACGTAAATCATAGCCATCACTTTGTAGCGTATTCGCGAAGAAGGAATAGCCCAATTTTTTAAATTTTTGTTTGAGGTTGACATTGACGTCATGTGTATTAAACGACCCAAAGCGATAGAAGACCTCACCACTCAAGTTGGAATCTTTGGGAGTTTCAGTAATAATATTTACTACTCCCCCTAGGGCCTCAGAACCATATAAACTAGAAGACGGACCTTTTACAACTTCAATCTGTTGAATGTTGCCCACGGATAATCTGCTTAAATCAAAGTTTCCCGAAGTTCTTCCCACTAGAGGTACACCATCAATTAAAATCATCACATAATCTGATGCGATACCTTGTATTTGAATTCCACTAAAACCACTTTCGTCCGCGACGGTGATAATTCCTGTTTGTTCATTTAATATTTCATTGAGGCGGATAACGCCTGTTTTTTGAAGTTGATTTTTCGAAATCAAAGTCACTGGTAAAGGCACCGAGGAAAGTTGTCTTAAGGTGCGGGTAGCCGTCACAATCACCTCATCTAGATCTTGAGTTAGTACAGGAACTTTTTCAACCGGAGTTTCTTGTCCAAAAATAGATGTGCTGAAAACACCTATAAACAATGACAATACAACCTTATTTAGATTCATTCCTAATAAATTTTCAACAAATATATATCTTATTTTAATTCAATCTAAATAAAAATACTATTTTTGACCAAGAAATTTATTAGTCACTTTTTAATCCATTTAAAATGAGAAATTTAACTTTATTAGGAATGTTGTCGATAATTACATCAATCTTCGGCCAATCAGAAAAAAGCAAAAAACAACAAGATATTGATGCCATAAAAGGCATGTGCGGTTGTTACGAGGTTACATTTAAGTACACTGAAACTTTTGCTCCTGAAATTGATTATGAAAAGCATTTAGATTACACTTCCGGGGCATTGGAATGGGCAGAACTTATAGAGGAAGAAAATAATAAAATATCTATTCAACACCTATTGCTTGTGAACGATGATAGGGTTATAAAACATTGGCGTCAAGACTGGGAATTCGAAAACCAAAATGTGTTTTATTATGACAAAGACAACACTTGGAAATTTAAAACTCTCCCCAAAGAAGAGGTTATTGGTCAGTGGACCCAGAAAGTTTTTCAAGTAGATGACAGTCCGCGATATTCAGGTTCTGCAACTTGGATTCATGCTGATGGTAAACATTATTGGGAAAACAAAACCTCATCTCCCCTTCCCAGACGTGAATACACCAAGAGAAAAGACTATAATGTTATGCTTCGCGGAAACCGCCAGGAGATTACTGATTATGGATGGCTACATGAACAAGATAATGACAAAGTAATTCGAGCGGATGACCAAAAAGATATTCTGTTGGCACAAGAAAAAGGTTATAATGTGTACACCAAAGTACCTGATGAAAAATGCAAAATCGCAAAAGATTGGTGGGCTAGTAACAATAAGTTTTGGAAAAAAGTAAGAAACTCATGGGATGAAATCTACAATCGTAACGGTAAACTATCACTACACAAATCTATTGATGAGCAACCTTTATTCATGCACTTCTATTCACTAGAAAAAGATAATGCAAAAAGGGGCGATATTAGCTCACTACTTCAAAAATTCATCACGGATAAATCTATTTCTAATGTTAAAGGCAAATAGACTTTTAGTTGGACCAGTACTGTTAGCTTCAGCGGCACTGCTGTTTTCATTCACTCAAGAAGAAATAAATCCAAGATTAAAAAAGAAGATAGAAACTGCGATTCTTTCAACTTACGAAGTTGAGCGCAGCTCTTTAAAAAACATAGCAATTCCCCCCGATGTAAATTCTAACACCCCTGCTGATTTTAAGGAGAACGCCCTTTTTGAAATACATAGTGACACCAATCACATTGGGTACCTGTATTTAGGCGAAGCTCCAAGTATGAAACAGAAGTTCGACTATATCATAATGTTCAATACCAATTTGATCATCAAAAAATCAAAGGTCTTGATTTATCGTGAAGAACATGGTAAGCAGATTGGTAGTCAACGATGGTTAAAGCAGTTCATAGGGCTTTCTAGTACGGACAATCCGAGCTATGGTGAAAACATCGATGCCATTTCCGGGGCGACCATTTCCGCTTCAAGTATGACAATGGCGGTAGGAAATGTGCTGAAAAGCATTCAAATTTTAAAGCAGAAAAAACTAGTTAAATAATTACAATGCAAGACATATACCCCATTTACCAAAACAACTTAGGTGTTGCTTTTCAATGGAAAAGAAACAGTGCAAAAAACATCATGAAAGTGCAGCTAGTTTTTCGTGATACCGGATTACTACTTTCCAAGGAGGAATTGACCCAATTTTCAAAAAATATAAGGTACACAAGGGAGAATAGTCCTATTTGCAATGATTGTGCACAAAATGAATCTTGCAAAGCCCTTTTGATTGATTCACCGGCACCTCAAATTACTTTCGCTGTCAATGTCAAAGAATTAAACGGAATACAAGATTTAGTAGAAGGTACACTCTTTCAAATGAATTTAGATAACTTTCTTGGTGGCCTTTGCAACAGTGACTAGTGATGATATTCAGAAAACAATTCAGAGGCCTTATTATATGCGGCTTCAAATACCAGCCAATTAACCCCGGAATCTACTTTTTCGGTATTAAAATAGGATAGCATCTTTTCGGTGGGCATGTTTCCTGTAAGTTCGTCTTTGGCCATTGGGCATCCACCAAACCCCTGAACAGCTCCATCGAACCGGCGACAGCCCGCTTTAAAAGCCGTATCAACTTTTTCGTGCCATTTTGAGGGCGTTGTATGCAAGTGCGCCCCAAATTCAATTTCGGGATACTTTGGAATCAAACCAGAAAACAGGTATTCAATAACTTCAGGAGTAGAAGTACCAACAGTATCGGACAACGATAAAATTCGAGCACCCATCTGAGCCAAACGTTCGGTCCACTCCCCTACAATCTCAACATTCCATGGGTCACCATAAGGGTTACCAAAACCCATAGAGATATAGGTAACCACTTCTTTTCCAGAAGCCTCCGCAATTTGGAATATCTCTTGCAAGGTCTCCACCGATTGTGCAATTGTTTTATGTGTATTCCGCATTTGAAAGTTTTCGGATATGGAAAACGGAAAGCCCAAATAATCGATTTCCTTATATTTAGAAGCATCCGTTGCTCCACGGACATTGGCAACAATGGCCAACAGTTTACTTTTGGTATCGGATAAATCCAATTGCTCCAATACCTCAGCGGTATCTACCATTTGTGGAATGGCTTTGGGCGAAACAAAACTTCCAAAATCTACCGTGTCAAAACCACAACCCAATAAGGCCTGAATATAGCGCACCTTTTCTTCAGTGGGGATAAAAGTCTTGATACCTTGCATGGCATCACGTGGACATTCAATAATTTTGACCGAATCAGACATTCAAACAAATTGTTAGCATAAAATTACCACTATTTATCAGAAAGCAAGAGGAAGGCTGCAATACCTACGAACACTATAATCTGAAGCCATTTCAAATAAACACCTATTTTAGAATTGGTTCGAATATATTCTGAAATCGATCCTGATAGAATGGCGATGAAACTGAAGATGATGGCAGAAACGAACATGAACAACAATCCTAGAATATAAAATTGCATGACACGGCTCAATTTAGTACTGAAAAGAAAGCCCGGAAAGAAGGCCAAAAAGAAAATAGTCACTTTTGGGTTTAGTACGTTCATTATAAATCCTTGACGAAATAGTTGTCCCAACCCTTGTGCCCCGACCTTGTTATCAAAAACCTTTATATCACTTTTACTAGTGAAAACCTGATATGCCAAATACAAGAGGTAAATTGCCCCAAACAGTTTAATAGCAAAGAAAAGTTGTTCGTTTTTCTTTATGATTGCTGATACGCCAAAAGCCAAGAGGGTAGTATGCACTAAGCACCCCGAAATAAGTCCAGCGACTGTAGCCAATCCGTATTTCTTACCATTCGATATGCTCTGCATGAGCACATAAATATTATCCGGACCTGGAGCTATGGCCAAGGCGGCAGTAGCTCCCATAAAGGCAATGAGAATTTCGTAGTTCAACTTAAGTAATCGTTAGGCTTAGAAAAATACAAATTCCGTTGCAGCTAACCTCATTTTTTATATCTTACAGGAAATTATAAATACAATGAAAACTAAAGTTCTATCTCTTGTTCTCTTAGCTGCATTTATCTCATTCAGTTTTATTTCTAAAAACTGGGATTCAAATTCGAAACAATCTATACAGGCCAATACCATGAAAAATGATAGTCTTTTGCGACATGTTGTCCTTTTCAAGTTTAAAGAAGGTACCACGAAAAAGGATGTTGCCAAAGTGCAAGATGCTTTTGCAGCCTTGCCATCTAAAATACCGGAAATCGCGGGCTATGAATGGGGTTTGAACAATAGTCCCGAAGGTTTGGAAAAAGGATTCACACACTGTTTCTTCTTAACCTTTAAAAGTGAAGAAGATAGAGCTACCTACTTACCTCACCCTGACCACAAAGCCTTTGGCGAGGTTCTCGGACCTCATTTAGAGGATGTTTTGGTAGTTGATTATTGGACCAAAAATTAGTGATCCGTTTGTTATAGTCGTGCGGTTTTCCACAAACCGTATATTTTTGCTATAAGTTTTTTCGTAAAATAGCTTTGTTTATTTTTTTTACGAAAGAAGGTCCTTCATAGATAAAGCCAGTATAGATTTGGACCAAATCAGCCCCAGCCTCTAGTTTCTCAATTGCGTCATTAGGAGTGTGAATTCCACCCACCCCGATGATCGGAAAAGCCTTTCCACTTTTCTCAACTAAAAATCGAATGACTTCTGTACTTCTATTCATTAGAGGTTTTCCGCTTAGCCCCCCTTTTTCTTCCGAAAAAATCAAATCGGATTTCAAATTATCACGTTCGATAGTTGTATTCGTCGCTATGACGCCATCAATTTGGGTGTCAGCAACAATTTCAATAATGTCAAGTAATTGGTCATCTGTCAAATCTGGAGCGATTTTCAGCAGAATAGGTTTCTCCTTGACCTTTTTCTTTTCACAATACTTGGTGTTCTGCCTTTTTAATTCCTTTAATAGTGCAGTCAAAGGCTCTTTATCTTGAAGTTCTCTCAAACCCGGAGTATTAGGTGAACTGACATTTACTGCAAAATAATCCACATGATCGAACAGCGCATCAAAACAAATCAGATAGTCTTTAGTAGCATCTTCATTAGGCGTTACCTTGTTCTTGCCAATATTGCCCCCTACCAATACCCGATGTTCTTTCTTTAATCGCTCCACTGCATCAAAGACTCCCGAATTATTGAACCCCATCCGATTAATAATGGCCTGATCCGCCTTCAAACGAAACAAACGAGGTTTTGGGTTTCCTACTTGGGGCTTGGGCGTCAGAGTACCTATTTCAACAAAACCGAAACCAAAATTCGATAACTCATTGTATAGTTTGGCATCCTTATCGAAGCCCGCTGCGAGACCAACTGGATTATCGAATTTCAATCCGAAAACCTCTCTTTCCAAACGCTTGTTTTTTATAGTATAGAGTGATTTGAACAGACCCGAAAATCCGATTTTCGTTAAAAACCGAACAAGTGAGAACGTGAAGTAATGGGCCTTTTCCGCATCTAATAGAAAAAGGAAAGGGCGAACAAGAATTTTATACATGAATTTCAGGAGGGTTTCGGTAAAAATACAAACTGTGGCCCCAGCGAACCTCCTAGCTGAGCCTATTTTATCAACAGATTTCAGTTGACAATTATTCGGGATCTACAATGCTATCCTTCACTCCAATAGGCACCACCTGTATAGGGCGACGAATAGCTTCATTGCACAACTGCAGATAGCGCTCATATTGCCTTTTGTTAAAAATGGTAAGTAGTTTTTTGTCGGCTTCCCTTGATGTACTGACCATCTTCTGCTGCAATACCCTATATTTCTCTGCTAAGGTGCTAAGTTCTTCAGGAGTACTTTGTGGGTGAGAATCGAACAATTTTTGAATATTATCTTCCACAAGTTTGTTCTCAATAGCCAACTCGGCACAATAGACCTCCATTTGAGCAATCTGTGCTTCGTTTAGTTGAAAGACTTTGATCAAGGTCTCACTATTTTTACCCCCAATATCAAGTGTACATTCTTGCGCCATTCCCCAAAAAGAGAAAAGCGAAAAAAGTAAAACCGTTACAAAAGCTCTTAAATACATCGCAATAGATTCGTATACTTGTTTGTTAATAACAGTTTTTTCAATTAAAAATTATACCAATGCAGCAGTTAATAGATCGGTTTTTACGATATGTAAAAATAGATACGCAAAGTGACCCTAGTTCTGAAACTACTCCGAGTACCACAAAACAATGGGACCTTGCCTATAAATTAGTGGAGGAGTTAAAAGAAATTGGGATGAAAGAAGTAACCATCGACGACAACGCTTATATAATGGCTACACTGCCAAGTAATACAAACAAGGAGGTCGATACCATTGGTTTTATATCACATTTCGACACAACACCTGATTTCTCTGGTACCAACGTTAAACCGAAAATAGTAGAAAACTACGATGGTGGGGATATTGTTTTGAACATAGAGGAAAAAATAGTGCTTTCCCCATTTTACTTTGAAGACTTGCTGCTTTACAAGGGTCAAACACTAATAACTACAGATGGCACAACTCTTTTGGGTGCCGATGACAAAGCTGGTATCGCTGAAATCATAACGGCGATGGAATATCTTATTGAACATCCGGAAATCAAGCATGGAAAAATTCGAGTGGCATTTACACCTGATGAAGAAATAGGTCGGGGTGCACATAAGTTCGATGTTGAGCAATTTGGCGCTAAATGGGCTTACACCATGGACGGGAGTCAGGTAGGAGAACTAGAGTATGAAAATTTCAATGCCGCAGGGGCGAAAGTTGTTATCAAAGGCAAAAGCGTACACCCTGGTTATGCAAAAAACAAGATGATAAACGCGGTCAGCATTGCAATCGAATTCATGTCCATACTCCCGCCTGAGGAAACCCCTCAAAAGACATCAGAGCGCGAAGGTTTTTTTCATATACACAATATGAAAGGGGAAATCGAGCATGCTGAATTTGAACTCATAATCCGAGATCACGATGCAGGACAATTTGAGCGAAGAAAAAAATTACTTAAAGATATTGTCACAAAACTGAACAATACCTATGGCAATTGTGTTACAATGGATTTAAATGATCAATACTTCAATATGCGCAAAAAAGTAGAACCGGTTTTTCACATTGTAGAAGTCGCGAAAGAGGCTATGGAGCTACTGGAAATTCAACCAATCATAAAGCCAATTAGGGGAGGTACAGATGGCTCGCAACTAAGTTTTATGGGATTACCCTGCCCAAATATTTTTGCAGGAGGGCATAATTTCCATGGCAAATACGAATATGTACCTGTGGAAAGCATGCAAAAAGCAGTTGACGTTATTATAAAAATTTGCGAACTTGTGGAGAAGAAGAGCTATGAATCTTGAATTCACAGGTAGTCGATTGCCGGTAAATTTTATTGAAAATCATCGCGTATGGAAAAATCGGAAAAAGTAGAACGGTATTATGCTGAAGAACACCAGTTTTCGGAAGCCATAATGAAACTCAGAGGCCTTGCTTTAAAAACCGGTTTGGAGGAGACTTTTAAATGGATGTTTCCAACTTATACCTTAGATGACAAAAATGTTATAGCCATATGCAAGTTCAAAAAACATTTTGGCATTTGGTTTTTTAATGGTGTATTCCTAAGCGACCCATACAAGGTTCTCGAAAATGCGCAGAAAGGAAAGACCCAAGCTATGCGTCATTGGAAATTCCACTCCGAAGAGGAAATTGACAATCAGAAAGTGCTCGGCTATATGAACGAGGCTATTGAGAATCAAAAAAGGGGTATAATGTTGATTCCGAAGAAAAAAACACCTATCAAAGTAGTAGTTCCAGAATTATTGAAGAATAGTCTGAACAAGAATGCCTTGATAAAAAAAGCCTTTCAGAAGTTATCGCCTTACAACCAAAAAGAATATTCCGAGTATATTGCCAACGCAAAACAAGAGAAAACAAAACTATCACGGCTCGAAAAAATACTACCTATGATTTCTCGTGGCGAAGGTCTGAATGATAAATATAAGTAAAGGTATACTTCGAGATTTTTACATTGTCGGCAATTTCCAACCGTTTTGATAATTGGCTTTTAAATATTGGTTTGCCTCTTGCTCCTTGAATTGATTTGCATTTGTATCCCAATAAATTCGATTACCTGTCTTAAAGGCTACATTACCCATATGCGATACTAAGGCCGCATCATACCCGACTTTTATTGGTGCGGTTAATTTGGCAGCATCTCTACTTTTTACGGCTTCGATAAAATTCACGGTATGAAGATCTAGTCCGCTCACACCACCTGTACCATGAGAAACCGCCTCCATTTTAGGGGTCTTTTCTTCACCCCAACCATTGAATTTCCCTTCTGGAATAACCTCCCAACCGCTTCTATCAACAACCAAAGTCCCATTATTTCCAATAAATGCAATTCCATGATTTCTTCCATAATTACCACCATCGATGCCTGTGGCATGCTCCCATAAAATAGAAAAATCATCGTATTCGAAAACGGTCTGTAACGTATCTGGCGTTTCTGAAGCATCATCAGGGTAGGCAAACTTTCCACCTAGGGCCATTACCGAATTAGGTCTTCCCGCTTTCATTCCATATAGGGCATAATCTATTAGGTGAACCCCCCAATCGGTCATCAAGCCACCCGCATAATCCCAAAACCACCTGAAATTAAAATGAAAACGGTTGTTATTAAAGGAACGCTGAGGCGCTGGCCCTAACCACATCTTATAATCGACCCCATCAGGAATCGGAGAATCTGGAACAATCGGCACAGGTTCCATCCAACCTTGATAGGCCCAGGCTTTGGCCAAACGTATATTTCCCAATTTCCCTGAATGCACAAAGTTTATCGCGTCGACAAAATGTGGTTGGCTGCGTTGCCACTGTCCAATCTGAACAATGCGATCGCTCGAACCTACATAATTTAACATGATATCAGCCTCTTGCACAGAATTTGCAATAGGCTTTTCACAATAGACATCTTTACCAGCCTGCAGTGCATCGGTCAACATCAGACAGTGCCAATGATCAGGGGTACCTATAATGACCACATCGACATCTTTATCTTCTAAAAGCTTGCGATAATCACTATACCATTTAGGTTTTTTGAGTCCTGCCTTTTTCAAATCCGCGGTTCTTTCTTTCAAAACACCTTCATCTACATCGCAAAGGGCGACCACTTCTATCTCGCTTATTTTCAACATAGAACTCAAATCGGAAAAACCCATACCCTTGCATCCGATGAGGCCAACTTGAATCTTATCATTGGCACTTACCTTTTTCCGCACTGTTGCCAGTAGTTCCATGGGAAATAAAAACGTGGCACCGCTTCCAGCAATTGCCAGTGAACTCTTTTTTAAAAAACTTCTTCTGTTATGAATCATCTTGTTTGCCTTTATATTGCATGAAGATAACGATTTTGAGCAAAAAAAAATGCGCCCACACAAGGTGGGCGCATTTTAATTAGAAATATAATCTGTTGTTCGAATTATTTTTTAACTACCGCAGGTGTGTTCAATTTCTTGCTCATCTCCATTGAAATGGCAGAACGGTCAAACTTCAATTTACCGGCCATAGTTTCGATGACGCACGAATTGTCTTTATCATTAATATCCATGATTTTACCGTGAAGTCCGCTTTTGGTTATTACACGATCACCTCGTTTTAATTCTGCCGCATACTTTTTTTCGTCTTTGGCACGCTTCATTTGCGGTCGTATCATAAAAAAATAAGCCACCGCAAAAATTGCAATCATTGGCAAAAACTGCCCCATCTCACCCATATAGTTCTATTATTCTAAAATTATTTACCTGCTGTTGGCCCTAATGGCGCTGCACCTTTAGGATTTACAAAAGCTTTAATACGAAGGATTTCAGATCCTTTGGCCGTATTTGCCTTTACCGTAATCGTCTTAGTAACTTGATTTTGACCCGAACCATTGAATTTCACAACCATTTGGTTTGATTCTCCAGGTGGAATCGGCTCTTTAGGAGGGTTTGGCACCGTACAACCACAGCTACTTGTAGCACTTGTGATAATCAAAGGTGCATTACCTGTATTCGTGAACTTAAATACCGTTTCTTGCGGTGTTCCTTGTTCTATAGTTCCGAAATCATGCTCTGCTTTTTCAAAACTCATTACAGGCACTTGCTTTGCAGCTTCATCCCTTTCAGCAGCAACGGCTACATTATCGGTCTTGACTTTACTTGTAGCATTCTCTTTACAAGAAACAGAAACGAAAAGGGTCATCACCCCTAAAATTAAAACAGCTCTTTTCATTTTATTAATTTTTTAATTGTTGCAAAATTAGATAAATATTATATACTAACGACAAAATTGGGGCTGTAGTCTATAATTTATAACATTTTTTACCATGTAATTCATCGATGAGGCTCTTAAAACACATTACCTCCCCAAGCATCCCTTTTCAAAATAACCTTACAGAAGTCCCCTGCCTATTTTCTTCAACTTTCCCTCGGCCTTATACTCCTTAACCAATTTATCTAATATTCCATTGATAAAAATACTGCTTTTGGGAGTTGAATATTCTTTGGCTATTTCCAAAAACTCATTTATAGTAACCTTCTCTGGAATCGATGAAAAATTCAACAACTCACAAATAGCCATTTTCAACAAAATAGAATCAACATCGGCAATCCGGTCCTTGTCCCAATTTGGGGTTTTACCCTCAATCTCCTTTTCCCATTCCGCATTGTTCAATAACGTCTTTTCAAGAAGCCGTTGAGCAAACTCCATGTCCTGATCATCTTTGAGTAATCTTGGCAAGAAAAATGAAGCTTTTTGATTCTCTGTAACTTTACGCAGTTGCTTTAACACAAAAGTATTTACAATAGGTATATCATCTACCCAAGTAAGTTTGTCATCCTCAAAATAATCATATATTTTTTCATTTGGTGCGATTACCTCTTTGAAAAGCGCCTGAATGAGTTTCTTGTCCCCATCGTATGATTCCGAAGACAATAACATATAAGATCTGTAGCTCTCGCTTTCTACAATTTCTTTGTAGATGAGCTTTACATACTCTTCGTTCAAGTACCAGTTTTTCAATTTTCTTTTTGAAAGCTCTTCCTCTAGAAGTTCATTGGATGCCAATTGAGACAATATTTTATTGTTTGCAAATTTGTCTTTATTCGGATAATCATCAGAACTATCGGTTAAGTACTTTTTTGTGGAAAGTGCAACCTGTGAACTTGCATACGTTTGTATTTCAATAAACAAACTGAGCATTAACAAATACAAGGTATACATGTTATCAATGCTATCGTTTAAGAACTTTTGTTGTTTCTCAAGTGAGTCATCCTTCGAATGGATCAAGGCGTAGATGCATTGCATAACTTTTACCCTTATGTGCCTTCTTGTGAGCATGTGAAAGAACTTTTATGGAATTGGGTTTCTTTTGAGCGGGTAAAAGTACTAATCTATTTTTAATGCAATGTTAGCCAAACGTCATTATCTTATGTATTTTATAACATTTGGTTCTGGCACAATCAACTATCTTTGAACAATACAATTGAATACCACCTTGTTGATCTAACCGACTGAATGAAGGAACTCAAGCACCTTAACAAATACTTTAAAAAATACTGGCTAAAGCTATTCTTGGGGATAATTATTACTATTATCGCCCGTATCTTCTCTTTGGTCATGCCCTCTTATGTTAAGAAGTCAATTGAAGTCGTGGAAGACTTTACAGCCAATAAACTGGCCGAGCCTGAAGCATATGATCTACTACTTGAGTATATCATCATCATAATTGGCACCGCTCTGCTCTCAGGCCTTTTTACTTTTTTAATGCGACAGACTATCATCAATGTTTCTCGGTACATTGAGTATGATTTAAAGAACGAAGTCTTTGATCACTATCAGCTCTTGAGTCTTAATTTCTATAAGAAAAATAGAACCGGAGATTTAATGAACCGCATAAGTGAGGATATTAATCAGGTTCGCATGTATGCGGGGCCAGCTATCATGTATGGCATCAATGCCCTGACCCTGTTTTGTTGTCTGATTCCTTTGATGTTTATTAAAGCCCCTACCCTTGCGGCATACACTTTATTGCCCCTTCCGGTTCTGTCCATCCTAATATATCAAATTAGCAAGATAATCCACCGGAGAAGCACTGTGGTACAAGAGTATTTATCGACGTTATCCACCTTTACACAAGAAGTGTTTTCAGGGGTTTCTGTAATAAAGGCCTACGCGTTGGAACCAAAAATCAATTCCGAACTTCAAACATTAGCCGTCGAAGGAAAAGATAAAAGTATGAGTCTCGCAAGGGTAAATGCCTGGTTTTTTCCTTTGATGGTCTTATTAATCGGGGTTAGTAATATTCTGGTCATCTACATTGGTGGAAGGCAATATATCAATGGTGAAATAGAATCGGTTGGGGTTATCGCCGAATTCATTCTTTATGTTAATATGTTGACTTGGCCAGTTGCCATCGTAGGGTGGCTGACATCAATAGTGCAAAGGGCAGAAGCCTCGCAAAAAAGAATCAATGAGTTTTTGAAGGAAACGCCGGAAATAATGAACAGCACCGAAGCAGCTACAATCCCCATTAAAGGAAAAATAGAGTTCAAAGATGTTTCCTTTACCTATGAAGATACCGAGATAACGGCTCTAAAAAACTTATCCTTTACCGTGAACGAAGGTGAAACAGTGGCCATTCTTGGAAAGACCGGTTCCGGAAAATCAACAATTTTAGATTTGATAGCGCGCCTCTATGATGTCGGCTCGGGGGAGATTTTTGTTGATGATATTCCCTTAAAAGAACATAATCTTGAAACGCTTCGTGAATCTATTGGTGCAGTACCGCAAGATGCATTTTTGTTTTCCGATTCAATTGAAACCAATATCAAATTCGGGAAACACAATGCTACCAAAGAAGAGGTAATTCAAGTTGCAAAAAATGCAGTTGTACATGAAAATATCATGGGGTTTGGAAAGCAATATGATACAGTACTTGGTGAGCGGGGAATCACCTTGAGTGGAGGACAAAAACAACGGGTATCAATTGCTCGGGCCTTGTTGAGAGATCCTAAGATATATGCTTTTGATGATTGCTTATCAGCTGTGGATACGGAGACGGAAGAGGAAATCTTAAACAATCTCAAGAAAGCTTCCCGCAATAGAACTACACTTATCGTCAGTCATAGGGTCTCATCAGCAAAGAATGCGGATAAAATACTGGTTTTGGAAGATGGTAAGCTCTTACAAGAAGGTACGCATGCGGAGCTGAACGGTGTAGAAGGTTACTATAAAGAACTCTATGAGAATCAGTTGTCGGCGAAAGAAAACTAGAAAATTGTTGCCGGATTGCCTTTTTTTTTTCAATTTTGAGAGAATATTACCATTATAAACACTAGACACTACACAATGAGCGAAAGTCATTCAATGGATCAAGAAGAGATTCATTCCAAAGTTTTAAGAGCAGGAAGAAGAACCTATTTTTTTGATGTCAGAAGTACTAAGGCCGGGGACTACTATTTGACGATTACCGAGAGTAAGAAGTTCACGCATGATGATGGTTCGTTCCATTATAAAAAGCATAAAATTTACTTGTACAAAGAAGATTTTGATGCCTTTAAAGAGAACGTAGCGGAAATGATGGACTTCATAATTGACGAAAAAGGTACCGAAGTGATATCCGAAAGGCACCAAAAAGATTTTAAAAAGGAAGAAGAGGAAGCACCTAGTGAAAATGGAGAGATGAAGTCAACTGAAAGCTTCACCGATATCGACTTTGATGATATTTAGTATTTTTTATAAAATAAATGGACAACGGCTCTTTTAATCAAGAGCCGTTTTTTATTTTTAGAAACTGACTAATTCTTATCTAAATGAACAAAGCACTATTTCTATCAATAGCCCTATTGACTTTTCAAAATTTATTGGCGCAAGAAACTCTTGACCTGAACTATTACCTTCCTCAAAATATCACTTACGATGAAAACATACCCACACCAAAAGAAATTATTGGTCATGAAGTAGGTGAATGGCATGTCACACATGACAAACTCATGTTTTATATGCAAACTTTGGCCAAGGCCAGTGACCGTATAACAATAGAAAATAGAGGGGCCTCTTTTGAAGGAAGACCTATACTACTCTTGACCATCACCTCTCCGAAAAATCATCAAAACATTGAGAATATCCGTAAGAACCATCTTGCTATTACAGAAAGCGGAAGTGTAGCCGTGGACAAACAGCCAATTGTGGTCTATCAAGGTTTTTCGATTCATGGCAACGAACCAAGTGGTGCTAATTCCGGCCTTGCCTATGCCTACTATCTTGCAGCAGCTCAAGGAGTAGAAATAGAATCCCTTTTAAATGAAACAGTTATTCTAATGGATCCATCTTTCAATCCTGATGGGCTACAACGATTTGCTTATTGGGCAAATACCAATAAGGCAAAGAACTTGGTCGCTGACAATAATGACAGGGAATATCATGAGGTATGGCCTGGTGGTAGAACCAATCATTATTGGTTTGATATGAACCGAGATTGGCTGCCTGTACAACTACCCGAAAGTAGAGCACGTATCGAGAGCTTTCATAAATGGATGCCCAACATATTGACCGATCATCATGAAATGGGTACAAATTCCACTTTCTTCTTTCAACCTGGGGAACCCACTAGAGTACATCCCTTGACACCTAAAATGAATCAAGAACTCACGGCCGAAATTGGCACATACCATGCGAAGGCATTGGATGAAATAGGTTCTCTTTACTATTCCGAAGAGAACTATGACGATTATTATTATGGAAAAGGTTCCACTTTTCCAGATGTGAACGGAGGCATTGGTATTTTATTCGAACAGGGTAGTTCAAGGGGCCATGTTCAAGAAAGTGAAAACGGTCTACTGACTTTTCCTTTTACCATTAGAAATCAGTTCACCACTGCTCTGTCTACCATAGAAGCTGCATCTAATATGCGTGAAAAAATCTTGAAGTATCAGCAAGATTTTTATACTGAGGTCAGAAATGAGGCGACAAGAGCTAAAACAAAGGCAATAATTTTTGGCGATAGCAAAGATGCGGCTAAGGCATGGCATCTGGCCGAAATTCTCAATCGACATAAAATTAAATTTCATGAGTTGGCCAGTGACGCCACTCTTTCAGGAAAAGCATATACCAAAGGCAACAGCTATGTAGTGCCCATGAATCAAAAGAACCATCGCCTTATAAAAGCTATGTTCGAAAAACGCACCACATTTACCGACAGCCTATTTTATGACATTTCGGCCTGGACATTTCCTTTGGCCTTCAATGTTGACTATGCGGAACTTGGCAACATGACCAATGCCGGGCCAGAGATTACAGACTTCAAACCTTTAATCGGTAGTGTGAACTCACAAAGCAATTATGCTTATCTATTCGAATGGAACGAGTACTACACCCCAAAAGCTTTGAACAGTATAGTTGAAAAAGGGCTACGGGCAAAAGTCGCCAAATCACCATTTACTTTGGAAGGGAAAAAATATGATTACGGTACCATCATGGTTCCTGTTCAAAATCAAGATTTAAATGCCTCCGAATTACATTCGTTCTTACAGAAAGTAGCCCAAGGAAGTCATATCAATATTACAGCTGTTGGAACAGGTCTTACCAAAGGAATTGATTTGGGTAGTAATGATTTCGACCCGATCAAAAAGCAACGGATAGCTATTTTGGTAGGAGACGGAATCCGTTCATATGATGCCGGTGAAATTTGGCACTTGTTCGACACGCGCTATAATATTCAATTGACCAAATTAGATGCTTCCTACTTTGGACGTGTTGATTTGAGCAAGTACACCGATATTATCGTTCCCAGTTCTTATGGAAGTTTTCAAAATAAACACAATGCAGACAAATTGAAATCTTGGGTGAAAAATGGAGGTACATTAATAGGTTATAGAAGCGCGGTTGAATGGTTTGATAAAAACGATTTCATGAAATTGAAATTCAAGAAAGATACGTTGATAGCCAAAAACATTCCTTATGATAAAAAAAGAGACTTTCTTGGAGCCCAAGTCACCGGAGGAGCTATTTTCGAAGTTAAACTTGACCGCTCCCACCCTATAAGTTATGGTTATAAGAACAACAAATTGGCACTATTCAGAAATTCAAACATTTATATTGAGGCCGACAAGAACAGTTATAACAATCCCATACAGTATACTTCCAATCCACTATTAAGTGGTTATATCTCGGAAGAAAATGAGGAGCTTATCAAGAATTCGGTTCCGTTTCGTGTAAATAGAATGGGAAAAGGTCGTGTAATTGCCTTCACGGATAATACAAACTTTAGAGCCTTTTGGTATGGCACCAACAAACTATTAATGAACGCTATCTTCTTTGGCCAAATGATGTAATCATCCAAATTTGACATACATCCAATTATAAAGGAACAAGGCCATAATAGCAACCAAAGCTGCTATGAAATTTGAGGCCAAAGCAATGATTATAAAAAGAATCAGAAAATAAAAAGGGTAAGCCAATAATGCGAAGGCAAAACGAAGAGTACCCATAAACTCAGGTTCCCAGACTTTCGGTTTACCAAAAATTCTCCAGATCAACATTATCGGAAAGTTTAAGAGCATAAACATCGTTTGGCCAATTCTGGACAAAAAACCAGTCTTTATTTTAGTTTTAGATACTTCGGAAGACATTTTTAGAAGAGTCTCATTAACCTCCATGGGATTTAAATAGTCAACTCCTACAGCGTCCAACTGTTTTACCGTTTCTTCATAACCATTTTCATTTTCAATGTGCGTGGTGAGCTTTTTTAGCCTACTGGAAACCATCTCTTTGATTCTATCAACCGATTCTTTTATGTCATTAGAATCATACAATCCGCGAACCGCAATAGGAGTATCAAAATACAAGGCTACCCTATCAGGAAACCGCATTGCATTCCTATAGTTAATCCCTATAGGAACAATATGAATATCCAAATCTTCATTTGATTCAAGGGCATTAAAAAGAATACGGGTGAAGCCTTTACTCAAAGGCCGCACCCTTCTTTTTATGTTATGGTTCGCCTCGGGAAACATCAATATCGCCTCTCGTTTTTGGAGAAGACCTGCACAAATATCAAACACGGCTTGGTTGTTTTTCAGTGATTCTCTCCCATCACGAATTCTGTATATGGGGATCATTTGAAAAAAGTTAAAAACAGCCTTAAGAAATTTTCCCTTGAAGATATCTGAACGAGTCAAAAAATAAGGCTTTCGATTACAATCAACCGCAATCAATAGCACATCCAACAAAGCATTTTGATGATTCGGCAAGAAGAGAACCGGGGCATCCTTGGGCACATTTTCAAGTCCGTGAATTTGTATCTTTCCGAAATAGAGATGAAGACCTGCTTTTATCCACAATTTGAAAAGTTGATATCCTAGCTTTTTCAAATCAACTCTTCTTTTGTACTAGGTTTATAGCCCCAAAACGTCGCCAACGATAAGCCTGATATCAAGTGCCAAATTCCCCAAAAGGCAGCTAATAGCGCCGTACCTCCTAATCCATCAAAAAAAGTAAAAATCAGTAGCAAACCTAATCCGGAATTTTGGATACCCGTTTCAACCGTAATACTTCTAAGGTTCTGTTGAGACAGACCAAAAACCCTAGCTAGTGAAAAACCGGTAGTGAATGCTACTAGGTTATGGATTACTACAAGCCAGAAAACATAAGCAACATATTCCAAAAAAATATCACGATTATTATAAAGCGCCAAAAAAATAAGTGCAACAAAAAAAAGTAATGAAACAAGCTTTAATATTTTGGCCAGCTTACTTGCAAGAATCGGTCTCAAATGATTGAACCACATGCCTACTATCAAAGGAACTCCTAAAAGCAAAGAGACCAATTTTATCATTTCAAAAGGTGATATCGCCACCTCTGTCAAGATTGCTGAAGTTGGCTGATACCAAGAACCCCAAAGTTGAAGATTTAGGGGCGTCATGACTATTGCCAGTAGGGTAGCAATCGCCGTAAGGCTAACAGACAACGCTGTATTCCCTTTTGCTAAATAGGTAATGAAGTTCGAAATATTACCGCCAGGGCAAGCCGCCACTATGAACATACCTAAAGCTATACTAGGTATAGGCTTCATAAGCAAAACCAAAAGAAAGGTAATGGCCGGGAGCACCAAAAACTGACTAAAAACACCCACAAGAATTGGTTTAGGGTCTTTTAATAATCTTTTGAAATCAGAAATGGAAATTTCAAGTGCGATACCGAACATCACAAAGGCCAACGCAAAATTCAAAACCCAAAGGGTTTCTGCGCTAAAGTTAATATGAAGTGTATCTATTGTGGTATCGATCAAAGACAGTGGTTGGTTATAAAACTTAAAGGATGAAGGTAAAAATAGCGTTGCAGATAACAAAGAATCAATGAAATACTTTTAAATTTAAGGTTCCAAAGAACAATTCAAAATGGCAATGACTCCAAGCAATATGATGCCCTTAGGTACCACAGCTCCTGTTTTCAATTTATTGGATACAGTTTCGGGAACGGTCAAAAGTTTAGAACTACTAAAAGGTGACAAAGGCACTGTGATCGCCTTTATTTGTAATCATTGTCCTTTTGTAATTCACGTTAATCCGAAAATGACGGAAGTGGCGAATGAATACATTGAAAAAGGAATTGGCTTTATCGCAATTTCAAGTAATGATGTAATCAATTATCCCCAAGACGCGCCTCACTTGATGAAAAAAAAAGCCATTGAGGAAGGATATACGTTTCCCTATTTATATGATGAAACCCAGGAAGTGGCAAAGGCCTATGATGCAGCTTGTACTCCTGATTTTTACCTATTCGATGGAAATCTTGAATTGGTCTATCGGGGTCAGTTCGATAACTCCAGACCAGGCAATGGAATTCCTGTGTCAGGCACCGATTTGAAAAATGCCATGGACGCATTACTAGATGGAAGAGACATCGACGAAAATCAAAAACCAAGTATTGGTTGTAATATTAAGTGGGTCATTAAATAACATATTTTATGAAAATCACACCCAAAGAAGCACTCCAAAAACTAACCGCCACAGATTCGCCGTTTCGTACTTTATTTGAACACGGTACGTTATCCGTGGAGATTTACAAGCCTATAAAAGTAGACTTGCAACAACCGCATACTCGTGACGAAGTATATGTCGTTATTGAGGGTACAGGCGAATTCTTAAACGGTGGAATTCGGACAACTTTTGGGCCCGGAGATTTTCTTTTCGTGCCGGCCGGGGTCGAACATCGCTTTGAAAATTTCACCGATGATTTTTCAACATGGGTACTTTTCTATGGCCCGGAAGGTGGAGAAGCACGTCAGTAAAATGAAAAATATTCTTCGTTTTGAGCCGTTAACCCCAAAAACTTATAATGATTATATCAAGGTTGGAACATTAGCTTATAATCAACACTATTTACACCTTTGGCCAAATGGGGATTCAACCCCATACATTACCAATAGTTTTACTTTTGAGATTCTTCAAAAAGAAGAGCAGAATAAAAATACCCATTTATATACTATTAAGCTGAAAACCGTCGTGGTGGGCATCTTAAAATTCACTTTGAATGCTAAATTTGACATGTATCCGGAAGAAGAAGCGCTATACATTGACAAAATTTATCTTCTAAATGAATATTCAGGCAGAGGGTTGGGTAAAAAGACACTCCAGTTCGTTCTTCTTCGCGCTGAAGAAATAAGCAAAAAGATAGTCTGGTTAGCTGCAATGCAGAAAGGACCAGCAGTAAATTTTTATCAACAAAACGGTTTCGAAGTTTATGGTGAAAGTGAAACTTCCTTACCGATCCTTGAAAAGGAAAAACACATGTACATTATGGTCAAAAAAATATCAGATTAACATTTTATCCAGCCTTCTCTTTTCAATAAATTGTCGATTTGTGCACAATGATGATTGCCATGCCAGGCGTATTTAGCAATATTTTCTCGAACTGTTACCGCAACATTGCCTTCAGGGTGTATATAGTGTTTTGCCAGTTGATCTGAAGAAAGTCCCTTCAAAAGAAAAACCAACTTGGCATGAAGTGCGACGATATAATCTAAGGACATTTGGATAGGTGCCGTTCTTGCATCAAAAAGATTGCTCCAATCTTTTTCCTCGTAGGCCTTGATCAATGGCTCATTCTCCGTTAACGCCCATTTGAACCTGGTATAACTGTGATGGTGACTATCGGCAATATGATGAACAACCTGACGAACTGTCCACCCATTCGGGCGATAAGGGGTATCTAATTGCTCATCACTCAAATCCTTCACCAATTCTACCAATCTGTGGGGAAGGTTCTCCAGTTGCGCTATCCACCCAGCAAGCATTTCTTCATTTGAATTTGTACTGTATTCGTATTTCCCAATTGGATATTTTAAAAACTCTAAATCAATATTTTCCATAGTTTAAAAGTAGCAAACTTTAAGACATTTTTAGTTTTACAAATCGCAAAAAGGAATTTAATCTATTAAATTTGTAGGACAACTAGAATCTAAATTAAAATATAAGAAAATGGCAAAAATAAGACTAGGCGATAAAGCTCCGGATTTTACGGCGGACAGTTCTCAAGGCAGTATCAACCTCTACAATTATCTCGGTGAAAGTTGGGGCATACTTTTTTCCCATCCTGCGGATTTCACTCCGGTCTGTACTACGGAATTAGGTACGGCGGCAAAATTCAAAGATGAATTTGATAAACGCAATGTCAAAATGTTAGCATTAAGTGTTGATGGTGCGGCATCACATGCTGAGTGGATAAAAGACATCAACGAAGTGCAAAACACTTCGGTCAACTTTCCGATCATTGCGGACGAAGATCGAAAGGTTTCCGATTTGTATGATATGATTCACCCTAACGCGGACAGTACTTTGACCGTCCGTTCTGTTTTTATAATTGCTCCTGACAAATCCGTGAAGCTTACCCTTACCTATCCTGCTTCTACTGGTCGCAATTTTCACGAACTTCTACGTGTTGTTGACTCACTTCAGCTTACTGCCTACCATAAGGTGGCGACACCAGCGAATTGGAAGGATGGAGAAGATGTAGTGGTGAGCCCATCGATAACAACAGCAGACGCCAAAGAAATTTTCACAAAGGGAGTGCAAGAGATAAAGCCCTATTTAAGAATGACACCTGATCCTACAAAATAATTAGGTCCAATTGACAATAGCATTCAAAGCCTCTTGAATTAAATTCAAGAGGCTTTTTTATCCAATCAAGTTAATTTTTACAGTTTTAGCCATTCACCAACTATTCTTAATAAGAATTGTTTAAAAACCGTATTCTGATTTCGTAAAAGACTTATCTTGTGTCCTAGTCGGTCACAGACATTTATTCTAACTGGATATAAATTCATTTCTATGAAATCTTTTACTATTACCGATATCAATGAACTTTTAAATGGGGAATTGATCGGGAACACAACACAGGCCATTCAAGGAGCAGAGGAACTACAAAAATCAGAACCACATCATATTACATTCATCGGAAGCAGAAAATATGTATCACTCTGGAAAGACTCGAAGGCATCCGCGGCAGTAATCAACGAAAACCTAGAAGTGATACCAGGGGAGAATCGTGCATTAATAAAAGTGAAAAATGCCGATTTGGCCATGGCCAAAATACTCGAGGCATTTCAGCCTGAAATGCCCGTTTTTGAAACAGCTATTCATCCAACGGCAGTCATTCATCAGACTGCAGAAATTGGTGACGGGTGTAAAATCGGTGCGAACTCCTACATAGGCAAAAATGTGGTTCTTGGCAAAGGTGTCGTCTTGTATCCCAATGTCACCATTTTAGATGAAACCTCTATTGGTGACCATACGATAATTTGGTCAGGAACCGTAATAAGAGAACGCTGTACAATTGGAGCACACTGTATTTTTCATAATAATGTGAGTATTGGCGCCGACGGATTTGGTTATAGACCTAGTCCCGATGGTAATGGACTTCTCAAAATACCGCAAATTGGTACTGTGGTCATCGGGAACGATGTGGAAATTGGAGCTAATTCTTGTGTTGACCGAGGGAAATTCAGCGCAACGATTATTGGAGACAATTGTAAGATTGACAATCAGGTACAAATTGCACACAATTGTGTAATGGGGCGTTCTTGTATCATGGCCGGACATAGTGGTTTGGCCGGTTCGGTTACTTTAGGTGATGGTGTTATAATCGGAGGAAGCGCATCCATAAAAGATCATACTACAATACACTCAGGAGTTACCGTGGGAGCAGGTTCTGGAGTAGTGGGTGATATTGAAGCCGGTAAAACGGTACTTGGCTATCCCGCCCAAGAATCACGTGAAATGTTAAAACAATGGGTCATGATGCGGAAATTGGCAAAAGGTTAGCGTATTGAATGTAGAATCCAGTCAATGAAACCGAAGTTTCATCTTAGTTGTTTTATACATTTTACCCATTATTTGGGGAACGTACTTCATGCAATAGGGAGATACCTAACCTAAATATAACTTCCAAAAATTCAGTGAATTAAAGATTTAACACTATATTTGCCCTTTAATAATTATTTAATTTTAGTATTATGAGTAAAGGAACAGTTAAATTCTTCAATGATTCCAAAGGATATGGTTTCATCACAGAAGAAGGTTCGAACGAAGATCATTTTGTACACATTTCTGGCTTAATCGACGAGGTTCGTGAAGGTGATGTTGTGGAATTTGAACTACAACAAGGTAAAAAAGGATTGAACGCCGTTAATGTGAAGGTAGTTGACTAGGTAAGGTATTAAACTTTTTTATAGTATAAATCCCGATGACAAATCATCGGGATTTTTTTATGCTCTTTTTGATCGACCTGATAAGGCCAAAGACTTTTAAATAAAGTTATCTCGGCAGAACGAAATAACAATTTGACCTTGAAGAGATTATAAACATACGATTACCCCATTTAATACGTTATTCAATAGTTAATCATCCCCCGACATTAATTAAATTCTTACCTGTATGATTACTTTTTTTAGCGTACTATTTGTTTTAATTGTCGTGAATATAGCATTCTTGAGATATAGTACTATGGAAATAGAAAACCCAAAGAAGTAGGGTTTTTTAACAGTCGATTGTTGTTCATTTGAAGGCTTTAACCCTAGAATTAATCCTGACTGTGTTTACATTTTTCATCATTTTACTCGTACTGATAATCACAAATATCCTTTTGTTGTTGCTCGGCACGAATGAAGCATAAAAAAACTCCCTCACATGTTATGCGAGGGAGTTTTTTTAGCCTTTGCTTGTTTCGCTATCCGACCTTCATCAATTCCACATCAAAAATCAAAGTAGCGTCAGGAGGAATAACTCCACCAGCTCCAGCACTTCCATAAGCCAAATCAGAAGGAATAACAAAACGTGCTTTATCCCCTACTTGCAATAATGAGATACCCTCGTCCCATCCTTTGATAACTTGACCAACACCTAATTGAAATCCAATAGGTTCATTTCGCTTGTACGATGAATCAAACACTTGGCCGCTTAACAAGGAGCCTTCATAATGCACAGATACATTTTTGCCTGATTCCGCTTTGTCACCACTTCCCTTCTGAATAATCTTATACCGCAAGCCAGATTCTGTGGCATCAAAACCAGCTGCAACCTTATCAAGCTCAGCTGCTTGTCTTGCCCTTTCTTCTGCTAATCTTGCTTCACCCGAGTTCTTAAAAGTTTCAAAGGCCGCCAAGGCATCCCAATTTTCAGCTTCATCACCAACTCTAACAATCTCAAGGCTTTCAATTTCGTCACCTTGAGCTACCATGTTTACAATATCTTGACCTGATTCAACATGACCAAAAACAGTATGCTTGTTATCTAACCAAGGTGTTGCAATATGCGTGATGAAAAATTGACTTCCATTAGTACCTGGGCCTCTATTCGCCATAGATAGTACTCCTGGTCCACTATGGGTAAGTTCAGGGTGAAATTCATCATCAAATTTATAGCCTGCATCACCAGATCCAGATCCTTGTGGACACCCCCCTTGAATCATAAAATCAGGAATTACCCTATGGAATTTCAATCCGTTGTAATAGGGTTCACCTGCTTTCTTGGCAGTATTTTGTTGTTTTCCCTCCGCTAGGGCAACAAAGTTACCTGCCGTACCAGGTGTCTTATCATGGGTTAGTTTTACTAGTATTTCTCCTTTTGAGGTATTGAATTTTGCGTATATCCCGTCTTGCATTTTACTCTTTTTAAAATTTTGATGACAAAGGTAAAATAAATGAATTGAATACTTGTCTTCACTTTCGATTCTTACGAAGAGCTTCAAGGTATAATATCCAAAGTCAAGTTTGAAAAAAGCTCAAAACCTTAATTTAGCACAAGGTAATTTGATTGTTCCTGCACCTTAATTTATAGGTAAATTATTTTTTCAAAAAAACGAACCATTTTATATTACTTGTTTAAAGGCAATTAAGTGTATTTTACAGCGTTTTACTAGCCATAAAGTTACTTATCCCTCCAATCATTATGAACAAAGATGAACGTATTTATCAAATAGATTTGTACCGATTCATTGCAGCTATGGGGGTACTCAGTGCACATTACCTTTTTAGGGGGTTTAAAGCCGATAACTTGACCAATCTTAACCTTTTGGATTTAGGAGGTGAATGGGTCAAGTACTGTTTTGTTTTTATTGACCTATTTTTTATCATTAGTGGATTTGTTATCGCACTTTCTGTTAAAAATAAATCTTTAAATCACTTTTTTAAATCAAGGGTCATGCGCATATTTTCAGTGTACTGGATATGTGTCAGCATTACGTATTTGGTTACCGAGTTTTATGGAGCACCTTGGTTTACTGCCACTTTTAGTCAATTTCTCATAAACCTTAGTTTATTGCAGGATTTTTTGAATGTCCCCAGCCTTGATGGGGCTTATTGGACAATGTCCGTTGAATTGAGATTTTACTGTTTGGCTATGGTGTACTTATTTCTTTATAGGTATAGGAAAATAAAAATAATAACACTTGCGTATTGGTGGTTAATCGTAAGCATACTTCAACTCTTAGTCCAGGATTATTTTATTATTAAAGTGCTAAATCTCTTTTTAATGTTTCAATGGTCCTCAGCTTTTGTTGCGGGTATAATTATGGGTGAAATTTCGAAGACGAAAAAAGTAACGACCATACAATCTATTGGACTTTTAGGTTGTTTAATACTTTCGATCTACCATAGGTTAATATATATTGAAGAGGCAAGGCTCTATTTTAAAACTGACATTTCCGACTATATATCAATTATTGCTATTCTGACCGTTTATGTGATAATGTTAGCTGCTGTATTGGGAAAAATGAAGTGGTTGAACAAGCCTTATTTTCTCACATTGGGCCTTATTACGTACCCCCTATACCTTCTACATCAACATATTGGGTATATAATTTTTAACACCCTCATGTATGATATGAATAAATATGTATTACTGGGTGGTACCGTACTCTTAATGATACTAAGCTCTTATATAATTGTACGTTGGGTTGCCCCACCGATTTCTAGCTTTTTAGATATAGTCTTGGATAAAGTTATCCGATTGATAACAAAAATTAAATGGCTATTAAAACCTCTTATACCTAGAAATTTGAAATCTTTGCTAAAGGCAGGCAAAAACAATGTGCTTTAAATTGTTTTTTACTTATTATTACTCCCATATTTATCAAAAAGATAAACCAAACTTGCCATAGAGGCGGCACCTAACTCTAACTCTCTCCTATTGATATGCTCGAAGGTATCATTTTCAGCATGGTGGTGGTCGAAGTAGCGTTGTGAGTCTGGGCGAAGTCCTGCTAGTACGATTTCATCATTCTTTAAAGGGCCGATATCGGCTCCAGAGAACCCCTTAACAAACATATGAACGTTATACGGTTCAAATAGTTTTGCCCAACTTTGGGCTTGGGAAATATTTTCATCCGAAGCATCAAAACTGAATCCTCGTGGAGTAAAGCCCCCACTGTCACTTTCTAAGGCAAAAACATGATCTTCATTCGTGCTCTTGGCAACCTCAGCATACTTTCTTCCCCCGCGGAGTCCGTTTTCTTCGTTCATGAAAAGAACGGCTCGAATCGTTCTTTTCGGTTTGTATCCTATTTTCTTGAGTATCCGGAGAACTTCCATACTTTGAACGCATCCGGCACCATCGTCGTGCGAACCATCTCCCAAATCCCAAGAATCTAAATGGCCGCCTACGACCATAATCTCATCGGGATGGGTAGTTCCCTTAATTTCACCGATAACATTAAAAGATTCTACATCTTCCAACTGCTTACAATTCAATTTGAAGAAAAACTGAGTATTAGGGTTCAATTTCAAAGTAGCACTTAACAAGTCGGCTCCATTCGTACTGATTGCTGCGGCAGGAACCTTTTCAGCTTCGGGAGTATCACCATAACTCATTCCTCCGGCATGTGGGTAATCATCCAGTCGTAAGTTCAACGAACGAACGATAACCCCAAGTGCTTCATACTTACCTGCTTCGGCGGCACCACTTCGTCTTTGATCACCAGCACCTGAATAGGCCTCAAAGGTGTCCACCAGAGCCGGGTCCATAGGGCGGTTAAAGAATACTATTTTTCCTGATATTTTTTCTTTGCCCAAAGTCTTGAGTTCTTCAATACTATGTACCTCTATTACATTGGCTTTTACACCTCTTCCATAGGTGGGTATTGAACCACCTAATGCGCAAATGGGAATATTGGTAGTTACTCCAGGGTCTGTTTCCATATATGCAAACTCAGGCGTACCCCGAACCCACTTGGGAACCATAACTGGCTGCAACCAAACACGGTCTAGACCAAGAGAATCCATCTGGGCTTTTGTGTAATCTACGGCTTGCTGCGCCTGAACCGAACCCGAAAGCCTTCCCCCGATTTGGTTTGATAAATAGTTAAGCCAGTTATAAGCTTTCCCATCTTTCAGAGCAGCATCATAAATTTGACGGATTTGTTTTTCATCTTCCGTCTGTGCAAATACTTGTGTTATTGTTAAAAGGAATATTAGGTAAATCTTCTTCATTCTGTTTCGCTTTCGAGCTGTTTTCTATACTCGCCTAAGTTAGCTTTTATTTTGGCACTCAACTCGGGTTCCTTGATATCTTTGTATTTCTTTAACGCTTCTAATAGAATGGAGGCTACAATAACCCGTGCGGCTTTTTTATTGTCTGCAGGAATCACAAACCATGGTGCATGTGGCTTTGAAGTGTTATTGATAGCCTCTTCATAGCATTCTTGATATTTGTCCCATAGCTTGCGTTCTTTTAAATCTCCTGCAGAGAACTTCCAGTTTTTTTCTTGCAAATCCAATCTTCGAACTAATCGCCTTCGTTGTTCTTCTTTGGAAAGATTCAAAAAGAATTTGAAAATAACTGTGCCATTTTGGGCTAGATGTTTTTCAAAGTTATTGATTTGCTCAAATCGCTTCTTCCAAAACCCATCATCGATATCTTCTACCTGCGAGACACCTGGAATATGTTCATTCAAAATATACTCCGGATGAACCCGGGTCACCAAGACATTCTCATAGTGCGTCCGATTAAAAACACCGAATTTTCCTTTTGCTGGAAGCGCAATATAATGTCTCCATAAATAATCATGCTTTAATTCTAGTTCAGTAGGCACCTTAAAACTATGCACCACCACACCTTGCACATTAAAATCCTTAAAGACCTCCCGAACAAGACTATCCTTTCCTGAAGTATCCATACCCTGAAGGCAGACCAGTACGCTATATTTACTGTGTGCATATAGCGTATTCTGAAAATCACCCAAATCTTCCCGAATGGATTCCAGTTCTTTTTTTAACTCTTTGTTCGATGCACCTAGACTTGTTTCAGAATTGAAATCTGACAGTTTAATGGCCTTTTCGACCCTAAACTCATTACTATTTATCGTATTCATGGTCAAAAGATAAAATTTTTTATCGGTGAAATGCGTGAAATGTTAAAAAAAAAGGTCGTTTGTCCGGCATACTTTTCGGTTTACCCAAAATACCGCAAATCGAAGGTGTTCCGTCGAAAAAAGTAGGTCGCAAGGGCCGTAATTAGGTAATTTTACTTCAGTAATAGTCCCAAATATTACACCCTAAATACCTACGTTATGAAAATACTTTACTTTGTAATGTCTCTAATGGTCATTGCCTTATTTTCTTCCTTTAAGGCAAGCGAGGCCTGCGAGTACGCTGGCTCAAACATAGGGTACGTAAAAACACAGACTCAAATGGCACTTGATGACGACGATCTCAATAAGGCCAAATTTCTCACGTATAAAGCGATAAAAGCAATTCATAAATTAAAGAGACAGCTTAATGAATGTGGTTGTGAACAAGCCGCAATCAACATTGAAGAAAGTGAGTACCACTTGAAAAGGGCCACCATGGCCACTTCTTTGCAGGGGGCTAAAATATTATTAATCGAAGCATATAACAAGACATTAGCCAGCCTAAAAGCACTTGAAAGACACCATTTGCATGAAAATTCTACAATTAGTGAAGACCTTGCTATGAACAGCATTGAGAGTCAAGAAAAAATCGATTTACCGCCGGTATTCCTTTTAGATGAAGAAGCCCTACATGTTAGAATAGATGATTCGTTGATTCCATATGAAGAATCAATACAAAAAGTAATTGATTCAGTGAATTGCACAGATGCCAGGGCTTTCGCTGAGCGTATCTTCAAAACTTGTGAATTAGAGCTTTTAAAGCCAGGCCTTTCCGAGGGTAAAAAATATTACAATCTAAAAACGCAGGAAATCACAGCCGAAGCCCTTAGAAAATTGGGGGACTGTGGCTCATCTGGTACCAAATAGGGTAACTAGCAATATATAAACGAACTCCTGAACCCGTTTTATTTGCTCGCAAACAGTTTTACGTCCGCCTCTGTAACTTCCGTACCGCCCAGAATAATCAAGCGCTCAACTACGTTTCTTAATTCACGTATGTTTCCAGTCCAATCATAGGCCTTTAGAAGTTTCACTGCTTTATCTGAAAAAGATTTAGGGGCCATACCTTGCTCTTTAGTAATTTTAGAGGAGAAGTGGGCAATCAACATAGGAATATCCTCTCGTCTATCATTCAATGCGGGTACCTTTATCAAAATGACAGCTAGTCTATGGTACAAATCTTCGCGAAACTTTCCTTCTTCAATCTCCTTCTTTAGGTTTTTATTGGTAGCGGCTACCACCCTTACATCAACCTTGATATCTTTATCAGAACCAACCCTAGAAATCTTACTCTCTTGAAGTGCTCGCAACACCTTGGCCTGGGCAGACAAACTCATATCACCTATTTCATCTAAAAATATGGTCCCTTTATTGGCTGCCTCAAACTTTCCGGCCCTATCTTTTACGGCAGAGGTAAAAGCTCCCTTCACATGACCGAAAAGTTCACTCTCAATCAGCTCAGAGGGTATCGCCGCGCAATTGACCTCAATAAACGGTGCCGAGCTTCGAGGGCTTTTTTCATGTATCCAATGTGCAACCAATTCTTTACCGGTACCATTAGACCCTGTAATCAAAACTCGGGCATCTGTAGGAGCAACTTTTTCAATCATATCTTTGATAGCCGTAATTCCATCACTATCACCGACCATTTCATAATTCTTACTTACCTTTTTCTTCAGAATCTTGTTTTCGACTACCAACTCTTTTTTGTCCAAAGCATTTCTTACCGTGGTCAACAATCTATTTAAATCGGGTGGTTTTGAAATATAGTCAAAAGCACCTACACGCATCGTGTTTACGGCAGTGTCAAGATCACCATGACCAGAAATCATTATGAAAGGAACCTCCGGTTTTACTTTTTTGGCAGCCTCCAATACCTCAACTCCATCCATTTTGGGCATTTTTATGTCGCAAAGTACGAGGTCGTAATCATTATTTTTGATGGCTTCCAAACCTTTTAGACCATCTTCAGCTTCCTCAACCTGATAGGTATCGCTTTCCTCAGAGAGGATCTTCACCAATACTCTTCGAATTGCAGCTTCATCCTCAACTACCAATATTTTTGACATGTTTGTTTTATTAAAAGATTCCTATTTTAAAACCTGTTCTAAGATAGATATTTCCTTGGTTATTTAAGATAAATGCCCTATTTCTATTGCCATCTCGAATCAGGCCTTCTTGTACTAAGGAATATCCGATAAGACTATAAATCGATATTTCTTTCGTGAACTTATATTGATAACCTACAGCACTAACCAACGCTGAAAGGGAAATAGCCGTTCCCACAACATCGTTCGGCAATGGAATATCGTTTTGGATATTCACAAAATAACCATCCAAAAATAATGCCGCTTGTGTGACATGTTTGTTATTAGTACTATGATATTTAAAATCCCACCGGGGAACACCCACTGAATAGGACCAATTCGGATGAAATCTCTTATTATAATTTATTAGTGGCAAAGGAAAAGGCAGACCGGTTGCACTGTTGTATGATAGGCCAAAAACGAATCGGTAGGGCTTTTCAATATCTTTACGTTCTTTCATAAAAGCCGCAGAGGCATTCAACCTAAAATCATTATTCTCTATACCCAATTCAAAGTTTGAGGCGAGTCTTGGAGTAATGGCCGCGATAAACCTCCAGTCTTCAGTCCATTTGAAAGAATACCCTATATTCAAATCAATAATGTGTAGCCTTTGCAACGAATTGTATTCAAAGGGAATCGGTCGATTAACATCAAAGTGATACCTATTATATTCAGCACCTAATACGAGGTAATCTTTTTTATCGCTAAGTTTTATCGGCGCATTTATAACCGCTCTATATCTAGATGTTTGTATTCCCGAATCGTTTTCTGGAATTACCGTATACTCAAGCCGCACCACATCAGGGGTTTGCCCATTTACCAAAAAAAGCCCTAAAAAAAAGAGAGAACCTACAAAGTACTTTTTCATAAGGTGTTTTTACCTTGAGTTTGCATCAATCTGCCTTAGTTGTCGAAGTTTGATACAGGTGAACATCGCGTTGAGGGAACGGAATACTAACGTTGTTTTTGCGAAATTTAGTATCGATTGCATAACGAACATTGCTTTTTATTTTAGGGTCACTAAAGCTATCCTTGATATAAAAATTAACCGTAAACATCAGTGCGGAATCACCAAAATCCTCAAATAGAACAAATGGTTTTGGACTATTTAGAATGTTTCGTTGCTCAACTACTGACTGAAGCAGCAAATTGGTAACCAGTTCAACATCGCTTCCATAGGCAACGCCCACTTTTATCATTTCTCTAGTGGTTTTATGGTTTTGGGTATAGTTATATATACTATCCGTCAAGAACTTATGATTGGGTATTACAATGACCTTATCGTCACGTGTCAATGCCCTAGTCGTGCGCAACCGAATCTCGAAAACACGGCCAACCTTATTTTCAACTTCTATAATATCCCCGACATGCAAGGATTGGTCCAAAATAATCAAGATACCTGAAATAATATCTTGAAACAGGTATTGAAGGGCAAAGCCTAGACCAACAAATAAGGCCGCCGAGGCTGTTAACAATACTGTTAAGTCCACTCCTGAGGAACTTAGAATGATAACTACAACTAAAATGTAGAACAGGTATTTGATAAAGCCGAAAATGCTTTCAAACTTGTTCTTATCCTCCTCTGGCAGTTTTCTGCTGACCAACTTATTAATGAATCGCAACAAATAGGTCACAACTACTATAGCAATGATAATCGCCAAGAAAGTACCCACAGTGATGTGAGTTGTTTCACTATCATAAATCTTCCACTCTAGAAAACCTTTAAGAGACCGAAAAATAGTTTCAAGTCTTTCCATATCAATAACGTAACCATTTAAAAAGTTCTTTATACGTTGGTTTTTTTCCGTACATCAAAATGCCAACTCGATAAATCTTTGCTGCAAGCCAAACTATAGCAATAAAAGTGGCTATCAGTAGTAGGATAGATACTATAAATTGCCAAATGGGCACACCCCCTTCTCCAATTCCTTCAGGTAATCGCATCAGCATGACAATGGGTGATGTCAAAGGAAATAATGAAAACCCAACAGCTATCGGACCATGGGGATTGCTAAATACCGAGAAAAAGCCAACATAAATGGCTAGCATAAGGGGCATTATAATCGGAAATATAAACTGCTGTGTATCTGTTTCATTATCTACGGCAGCTCCTATGGCGGCGTAGATCGAACTATAAATGAGGTACCCTAAAATAAAATATATCACAAAAGAAAATAGCAACAAGGCCAATGGTAATTTAAAAAGTTCTTTCAAATATCCTTCGGCCATTTCATTGCCATTGGGTAAGTTGGGAGTTATATCGGCACCCATTGTTGAAGCCAACTCAGCATTGCTGTTCACTACAGCCGGGTCAATGTCAAAAATGGCAAAAGCTACAACGAATAATATACCCGCAGATACAACCCAAATTGCAAACTGTGTTACCCCGGCCAGTGCCGTACCAATAATTTTACCCATCATCAGTTGAAAGGGCTTGACCGATGCTATTATGACCTCAATGATGCGACTGGTTTTTTCTTCAATTACACTTCTCATTACAAATCCTCCATAGATAATAATGAACATCATAATCAAATAGCCAAATGCTCCACCAATAAAAGCTTTGATTTCGTTGATTCCCTTTAAATTCTGTTCACCCGCAAACGTAGAAATATTGATCTCAAATTGGTCATCCACCGCTGCAAAATCAGCTGTAGAAACTCCCAACTTATTCAATCTTCCCTGACGTAACCTTTCCTCAAAAATAGACTCGATAGTACCAACAACCATTGTGCTCGGTGCCTCTTTGGAATAAAAATAAGACTGTTCAGCCACCCATTCCAAATCTTCTGCTTTAGGAATATGTAGTAAACCGTAATAACCCAAATTGGATGTCGAGTCTTTAGCGGCCTCTAAATTGATATCAGTAAAATTGACGTATGATGTGTTCTCTGTGGTCAAAAACTTATTTGAGAAATAATCACTCTCATTTAGAATGGCTATTACTCTTTTTTCGTTATCGTTTAATTTGGTCAAATAGGCTATGAGCACAACCATGGCCACCATCAAAATAGGGCTTAAAAAAGTCATGATAACGAAGGACTTGTTACGCACCTTGGCTAAATATTCTCGCCTAATAATCAATAGAAGTTTATTCATTATCATTCTTATTTTGAACGGTTCGAATAAATATTTCATTGGCAG
Organism: uncultured Maribacter sp.; assembly: GCA_964614665.1. Taxonomy (GTDB): domain Bacteria; phylum Bacteroidota; class Bacteroidia; order Flavobacteriales; family Flavobacteriaceae; genus Maribacter_C. Next base: position 26,423 of record CAZTLZ010000004.1, on the reverse strand, counting down.
AAGGTACTGTCTCAACAAAATTATTAATGTTGGCTTTGCTTGAGAGGTATGTCAAAAGATGTCCAGAATCATTAGATGGCAATTGCAACGTGAAGTCCAATTGTTTCTGCAAGTCATCATAGGCGGAAGCTGTAATCTCAAATTTCTCGGAAAGCTCTTTTAACAAAGTAGCCCCATTTTGGGTTTCAAGCCCTACATCGAAAATATTGTTCTTATAAGCCTTTTTAATATCTGATAAACGGCCGTCCAGTATTTTTTCAGACTCATGTAGTAAGGCTATATACTCACAAAGTTCTTCAACAGATTCCATTCGATGGGTAGAAAAAATAATCGAGGCCCCCTGGTCTCTCAAATTAAGTATTTCGTCTTTGATGATATTGGCATTTATTGGGTCAAAGCCACTAAACGGCTCATCAAAAATCAGCAATTTAGGTTCATGTAAGACAGTAACAATAAACTGGATTTTTTGAGCCATCCCTTTTGAAAGCTCTTGTATTTTTTTATTCCACCAATCTCCAATTTCCAATCGTTCAAACCAATACTTCAACCTTTTTTTTGCTTCAGATTTACCCAAACCCTTTAGTTGAGCCAGGTAAAGTGCCTGCTCACCAACTTTCATACTCTTATAAAGTCCTCTTTCTTCGGGTAAATAGCCGATCATGGAAATATGGTCTGGCCTCAATGGCTCACCATCAAAGAAAACCTCGCCCTGGTCAGGGTAGGTAATTTGATTGATTATTCTAATGAGTGTAGTCTTTCCCGCCCCATTCGGGCCCAATAATCCGTAAATACTATTTTTTGGAATTTCTAGGGATACATTATTGAGTGCGGTGTGCTTCCCAAAGTTCTTGGTAACCCCTTTAGTGACCAAAATGTTGTTCATGCAGGCAATTTTGTCAAAGATAGGAAAAGCGAAGCCATAGGGCTAAAAAGTTAAGGTACAAACTCAAGTAGTAAATCTGAAATGAAAAATTTATTTGCTAGAGGTAAAACAAGACGTTAATAGGGACCTATCCCTATGGCGTAGTTAGTCCAATCAACGTGTTCGGAACAACACTTCACTTGCCCTAAATATGGCCTCACTAAAAAACAAAACCCACCCTCGAAAGAATCAAGGATGGGAAAAAAATTGCTATGAAAAAGAAAATTATTGTTGGTTGCCCAACAATAAATCAAATATACGTTTTTTATTTAAATCTCTTAATGATATGTTTTAAGAGAACATATCTTTAACTTTCTCGAAGAACGATTTATCCGATTTTTCGGGCTTTGGCTCAAAATTATCGTCATTTCGCATTCGTTCAAAAAACTCCTTTTGTTCTTTATTAAGCTCCTTAGGTGTCCAAACATTTACATGCACTAATAAATCACCACTACCATAACCGTTCAAACTCGAAATACCCTTTCCCCTAAGACGCAAAATTTTACCAGATTGAATGCCGGGTTCCAGTTTTATACGGACCTTACCTCCAACCGCATCTATTTCTTTAGAAGTTCCGAGGACTGCATCAGAAAGGCTAACATAAAGATCATAGTGAAGGTTATCACCCTCACGTTTCAATGTTTCATGATCCAGTGTTTCAATTGCTACCAACAAATCTCCTGGAACCCCATTACCTGGGGCTTCATTACCCTTATTTGGCACTTTCAACTGCATACCATCTTCAACTCCGGCAGGAATGTTAATCGAAACAGTTTCCTCAGCGACCTTAAGACCTTGGCCGTCAGCGTCACTTGGTCGTTTGTCTATAATTTGACCACTACCGCCACATGTACTACAAGTTGCAGCCGTTTGCATGCGACCTAGTATCGTGTTCTGTATTTTAGTAACCTGTCCTTGACCATTACAAGTAGGACAGGTTTTATAGGTAACGCCATCAGCCTGTACTTTTCGGCGCACTTTGACCTTCTTCTCCACTCCATTGGCAACCTCGTCCAAGTTCATTTTAACACGGATTCTTAGGTTGCTACCCTTAACCCTTCGCTGTCCGCCGCCGCCAAAGCCTCCAAAACCGCTAAAACCGCCTCCTCCACCGAAAGCACCACCAAAAATATCACCGAATTGACTAAAGATATCTTCCATATTCATACCACCTCCACCAAAACCTCCGCCTCCTTCAAAAGCAGCATGTCCGAACTGGTCGTATCTGGATTTCTTATTTGGGTCGCTCAAAATTTCATAGGCTTCCGCCGCCTTTTTGAACATTTCCTCTGCCTTGGGGTCGTCAGGGTTTTTATCAGGATGGTACTGAATAGCCTTTTTTCGGTATGCTTTCTTGATTTCAGCCGCCGTAGCGCTTTTACCTATCCCTAAAATGTCATAATAATCTTCTTTCATCCGCTTTTCTTAATTTCCAACTACCACTTTAGGGTGCCGAATGATTTTATCACCAAGCTTAAAGCCCTTCTCTATAATGTCAACAATTTTTCCTTTCAACTTTTTACTTGGAGCAGGTATTTGTGTGACCGCATCATGTACTTCAGCGTCAAAAACATCACCTTGCTTAGTACCCACTTCTTCTAAACCTTTATTTTTTAAGGTTTCCCTGAACTTATTGTTGATAAGCTCAACACCTTTGAACATTTCCTTGTCATCAGACTTAACCAATTCTTTCATAGCCCTATCAAAATCGTCCATTACTGGTAGTAAAGAAACTATAACTTCTTGACCAGCTGTTTTGAACAACTCCATACGCTCTTTGGATGTTCGTCTTTTGTAATTTTCAAACTCTGCAAAAAGACGAAGGAACTTATCCTTTTCAGCTGCTAATTCGTCTTGTAATTTTTCTTCTATGGACACCTCTTCCGTTACCTCATCATTAGTGTTCTCTTTATTCTCTTCTTGAGATATTCCGTTGTCAGATATCGTTTCGTCCAATTCTTCAGACTTAGCTTTCTCACTCATTTTTGTACTACGTTTTAATCTTTTCTTTTGAGGTGGCAAAAGTACTGCCAATTCTTTAGAAATGTCAAAATGTCATTAAAAAAGATATGGCACACAAATACAGAACGTAATGGGATATGAAGCGATTGAGTACTAAATTGTATGGAATAACTACAAAAGTGACACGTCTGTTACAAGAAAGCTAAACGTATTCTTTTATTTCGTTTGGTGTCTGTGAAGAAGCAACTTGGTTGTCCGGTAGATAAATTTCCTCCAATGCCCTAAAAACATTCTGATATTCAAAAACAAAGCCTTCTTCCTCAATTTTCTTACTACTGACCCTTTGACTGGCGAAGAGCATATAAGACATTTCACCGAGAATCAGCTTCATCATGAACTTTGGAATATTTGGCAAGAAGATGGGTTTGTTCAAAACTCGGGCTATTTCTTTTACCAATTTAGTGTTGGTCACTGGGTTTGGTCCTACTCCATTGTATATGCCAGCTAACTTGTTTTCAATAACAAAAATAAATATCCTGGCTAAATCCGTAATATGAATCCAAGATTGCCATTGTTCACCATTACCAAAAGCTGCGCCTACATAATTCTTAATTGGTCTTGCCATTTCAGGTAAGGCACCTCCATTTTCAGAAATAACCAATCCAATTCTTATTTTAGCTAAACTAAAATCAAATGCCTCCATGGGGGCCAGCGCTTCTTCCCAATCTCTAACGACCTCACCTAAAAAACTGTTATCAACTGCGACTTCTTCCTCAGTATAAAACCTAGAAAATGAGCTGGGATAAATACCTATGGCCGAGGCAGAAACAAAAGTCTTTATACCCGTACGGTCAATTTTCTCAAGTGCCTTATGAAGTGTACGAACTGAATTAACCCTACTATCAAGAATCTCTTTTTTACTTGAAGGTGTCCACCTTTGAGAGACCCGGGCACCTGCTAAATTGATGATTGCCGAAACACCTTCAAAACAATTCAAATCTATTTCTTGTTTATCAGGATTCCACAAAAAACCTTGATAACCCTCTTCTGATTTAATTTTATTATTTCTCGTCGTGAGATAGTTTATGGCAATACCCTTCTCACGGCTTAAACGAACTATTTCTTCACCTATCAGTCCCGTCGCTCCTGTAATCAATATCCTCATAAGTCAAAGGTATTTAAATCAACAAGCAGATGATACGCATTTAATGTCGATTTAACAGAATTGTTCAAAGATTTGGCAGCTCATTAACAGAAGGATAACTATCTAAAAATCAAGTTTTTTTGTTGCTCTGAGCATTTCTCGTTTTCCAGGGGGGCCGGGCAAACGTTCCACATGAAATCCCACAGCTTGCATAGCTCTTCTCACGCTACCTTTTGCGGCATAAGTGACCAACACCCCATTACTTTTTAAAGCCCGGAACATTATAGTAAATATCCTTTCGGTCCACAGTTCTGGTTGCACCCGCGCGCCAAAAGCGTCAAAATAAACCAAATCGGCTACATTCTCCATATCAAGTTGAGAGAAATCCTTTTGCATTTTGTGCAAGACAAAACTATCTGAAATCACAACCTTCTTTTCCCAAGAGGAGCTATGCATGAGAAGAAAGGTCTCGGAAAAATCTTCTGCCTTCAATTGCGAGATGTAGTTCAATTGCTGAAGTTCTTCAGGTTTAATAGGATAAGCCTCCACTCCCATATAGTCAACATTCAAACCCATTTTGGGAGCTTCAATATGGGTAATCAGTGCATTAAGTCCGGTACCGAAACCTATCTCTAAAATGGAAAGTTCTTGATTTTTGAAAAGGGAGAGCCCTGAATCTATAAAAACGTGATACGCCTCTTGAATGGCCCCGTGTTTGGAATGGTACTGCTCATCCCAATCCGTAATTTGGATGGTTGTTGAACCATCGGCGGTAGTAATGATCTGGCGTTGCAAACTATTGTTCTAGCAAAACCCCATCCGCCTCAAAACCATAGGTTTTTTTAGGTTTGGTGATTTGGGCAATTTCTTCTTCCGATTTTCCGCCATCTTTGGCATAATGCCTTTGATCTTCAACACTCATTTCCTCAACAAAAGCCTTCCCATTTACAATTACAGTCTGACCTTCAATGTTCTTGGGCATAAAGAAACCATAATCTTTAAACTTCACCATAGCCTTACTACCATCTTCCATTTGAAGCTTCATCCAACAGCCTTTGGCTTTGCAAACATCGGTAACGGTTGCCGTAAATTTAGTTTTCAAGGTATCACTTACCGCTAAAACCTGATATTTAGCTGTCATTTCTTCGGTAGCTAGAACCCCTTCATCATCGATTTTTTCACCGAATGAAGCTAATGCCGCATTTTTCGATTGAGAATCCTGAGCCTGAACTGCATAAATCGTAAATAGAAATACAACTAAGATGTTAATTCGTTTCATAATCGATGGTAATTTAATGACTTCTACAAAATTGGGCATTTTAGAACGAAAAAAGAAGGACAGATTGGGATATTTAATTAATTTTATTCTTTAAAGTCAGTCCAAATGGAAACTATTACAAAAAATCTAATTTCTGTAGAAAAGGTAAAACAATCCAAAATCGATCAAGTCGATTTTGACAATCTTGCTTTCGGTAGCATTTTTTCAGATCATATGCTAGTCTGTGAATATGAAAATGGAGCTTGGGAAACTCCTAAAATCGTTCCTTACGGTCCGATTAGTTTAGAACCTTCTGCAAAAGTTTTTCATTATGGGCAAACGATATTCGAAGGAATGAAAGCCTACAAAGATGACAACAACGGCATCTGGTTATTCAGACCAGATGATAATCACAAGCGCTTCAACATTTCTGCCAGCAGGATGTCAATGCCGGAAATACCGGAAGAGTATTTTATGGAGGGATTGAAAAAGCTATTAAAGCTTGATGAAAAGTGGATTCCGACTACGTCTGGAAGTTCCATGTACATCCGGCCATTTATGTTTGCATCCGGAAAAGGGTTTCACGCATCACCCGCCGATGCCTATACTTTTATCGTTGCGTTGGCGCCATCGGGACCTTATTTTTCAGGTAGTGTAAAAGTCTTAATCGAAGAATCGTATTCTCGTTCTGCAAATGGTGGTGTAGGGTATGCTAAAACAGGAGGCAACTATGCTGGGCAATTTTATCCCACGCAACTTGCTGTTGAAAAAGGATACCAACAAGTAATTTGGACCGATGACCACGAGCATGAAAACATTGAAGAAGCAGGGGCCATGAACATCTTTGTTCGTATTGGTGATACCCTGATAACAGGTCCTACAAGTGACCGTATTCTTGACGGAATTACCAGAAAGAGTGTTATCGCTATAGCGGAAGAAGCGGGTATACCGGTAGAAGTTCGAAAAATAACGGTTACTGAAGTTGTTGCTGCGGCCAAAGCAGGAACCTTAAAAGAAATGTTCGGTGCGGGTACTGCAGCGGTGATTTCACCCATTGCAGCATTTGGATATCGAGATACAGACTATGATTTGCCTGAATTGGAAAATAGTTATGGATCGCGGTTCAAAAAAATAATCACGGATATTCAATACAATAGAAGTGAAGATAAATTTGGTTGGAGGGTCGAGGTATAGAAGTTTTGCAAAAAAAATGCGAACCAACCATCGAATAGGCAAATCAACTAAATTTATGATGTCTTTGCCGGTTCGCCGTACAAATCGAAGTCGGCTGCTTCCGTAATTTTGATTTCGAAGAATTCACCCTGTTTTAGATAGTGATTGGTGGCATCGATGAGCACCTCATTATCCACATCAGGAGAATCAAATTCGGTACGCCCTACAAAATAGTTGCCTTCTTTTCTATCTATGATACAACGAAATGTTCGTCCTATTTTTTGTTGGTTCAACTCCCATGAAATCTGTGATTGAATTTCCATGATTTCATTGGCCCGCTCCTGTTTTATTTCCTCGGGTACATCATCTACCAAATTAAAGGCATGTGTATTCTCCTCATGACTGTAGGTAAAACAGCCCAAACGCTCGAATCGCATCTCTTCTACCCAATTTTTAAGGGTTTGAAAATCTTCCTCTGTTTCACCAGGATACCCAACTATCAAAGTAGTTCGTATGGTCATTTCGGGTACCGCCGTTCTGAAATCTTGAAGTAATTTAGTTGTTTTGGCTTGCGTCGTGCCACGACGCATGCTTTTTAATATGGAATCTGCGATGTGCTGCAAAGGAATGTCCAGATAATTACAAATCTTAGGTTCGCGTTTCATCACTTCGAGAACATCCATAGGAAACCCTGTCGGGAAGGCATAGTGTAAACGGATCCATTCAATACCCTCAACCTTGACTAAACCTTCCAAAAGTTCGGCAAGGTTTCGCTTTTTATAAAGATCCAATCCGTAATAGGTCAAATCTTGAGCAATCAATATCAACTCCTTGACTCCTTTAGCCGCTAACTTTTCGGCCTCGATGACCAACTCTTCAATAGGTTTGCTTCGGTGTTTGCCCCGCATCAAAGGAATCGCACAAAACGAACAAGGTCTGTCACAACCCTCGGCGATCTTTAAATAGGCATAGTTCTTTGGGGTCGTAGTCAGTCGTTCCCCAATCAATTCGTGCTTATAATCAGCACCTAATGCTTTTAATAAATTGGGTAACTCACTGGTTCCGAAATATTCATCTACATTGGGTATTTCTTTCTGTAAATCAGGTTTGTATCGTTCACTTAGGCATCCTGTTACAAATACTTTATCTACCTGACCAGCTTCTTTTTTTTGAACATATTCCAGAATGGTATTCACACTTTCCTCCTTGGCATTGGCGATAAATCCGCAAGTATTGATAACCACAACGTTGCCCTCCTCTTCATGTACTACTTCCTTATCATTGGCCCGTAGCTGCCCCATCAAGACCTCAGAGTCATAGACGTTCTTTGAGCAACCTAAGGTTACCACATTGATTTTATTCTTTTTAAGTGTTTTTGTTCTCATATCGAAAATGCACCAAACCAATAGCAATGGGCAGGCGCAAAAATACGACAAGCCTTTCTAATGACCCGATTTTGATAAGATTTCTTCCATTTTTGCGTTAAACCATTGCAATCAATTGATATCCAATACCAAACACAGCATCATGAAAGCAAAAATTCTATATCTGTACTTTCTAATATTCTTCATTGGCCTGGGGTGTTCTACTGATGAAAACAACCCGCCAAACGAAGAAATAGAACCAGTTCTAACAGGAATGTATTTTCCTCCCAAAGAGGCGACCGCTTGGGAAACTGTTGCTCCAACGCAGCTGAAATGGAATGAAGACAAAGCTGAGGAGCTCTATGACTATCTGGAGGAAAAAGATTCCAAAGGTTTCATGGTCCTTCATAATGGGCGAATTGTTATAGAAAAGTATTTTAATGGTCACAGTCAGAATACAAAATGGCCCTGGTATTCAGCAGCCAAAAGCTTGACCGCAACTTTTGTAGGTGTTGCCCAAGATGAAGGTTTCATCAATATCAACAACAAGACATCCGACTATCTTGGAGCCAATTGGAGTGAACTGACTTCAGAACAACAAGATTTGATTACGGTAAAACACCACCTGAGTATGTCCACAGGATTGACCGACAATGTCAACAGTCCGATCGCATGGATTTGCACCTTGCCTTCGTGTATGACCTATACGGCAGATCCGGGTACAAGGTGGGCCTATCATCAAGGCGCTTTTATACTGTTGCAAGAAATGGTCTCGCAAAATACGGGAATGACTTTTGAGGAATACTGTAAGATCAAAATAGCCGACAAAATTGGTATGGAGGGTAATTGGACCAACATCTTGGGGCTCAATGTGTATAACACCTCCACCCGAGGTATGGCCCGCTTTGGACTCATGGCTTTAAATAACGGCTCTTGGGATGGAAATACCATAGTTAACGACACTTATTTTAACGAAATGACCATGCCCTCTCAAAATCTTAATAAATCATATGGATACTTGTGGTGGCTCAACGGTGAAGAAAGTTATATGGGCACCAATACCCAAGAAATCATTCCGGGCTCCTTAATACCGAACGCTCCAGATGACCTTTTCGCAGCATTGGGGGCCAATGACCAAAAGATATATGTGGTGCCAAGTAAAAGTCTAGTTGTAATTCGTACAGGCGAGAGTGCAGGCATACAGCAATTGGGTCTCTCAAGTTTTGACAATGAATTGTGGGCTAAATTGAATGCCGTAATCGAATAGCCGATTTATCAAACCCTTTTGCGTACAAAATGGTTCTGAACAATTGCGTCTAAGTAGAGCGTGGTCTTTTTACATTCAAAATCCAGTTGTTTTGGGACATCTGAAAACAACGGAATTCCATCTCCCAAAATCACGGGAATCACCGTAATGACCATTTCGTCAATTAAATCTTCGCTAAGGAAACCCTGTATCAATTTTCCGCCATCTATATAAAGTCGATGATAGCCCTCTTGGTGTATCTGCTTCAGAATCTCTATTAGGGTTCCGTTGACGAGATTGACTTTACCCTGACATTTTTCAGGAATTTCGGTCAGTGTTGTGCTCACTACAAAAACCGGTTTTTTATAGGGCCAATCGATATCAAAACCACAAACAATTTCAAAAGTTGACCGGCCCATGACCAATGCGTCAATTTTTGATGTGAAGGCTTCATACCCCGAATCAATAGTGTTGATTTCAGGTATGGTATCCAACCATGCTATACCTCCATTTTTATCTGCGATATACCCATCTAAACTTGTGGCAATAAAAACGCTATTCTTTTTATTCATTGTATTAGTTTCAGTACAATGGTTGTGTTTTGAGCAGCAGCATACAAAAAGACACTAACTTTTCGGATAAACACGGATCAGAATTTTTATATTTTGTTTTTAACTTATAATTTTTAAAAGCCAAATTAAAAATTTGGTAGTCTTAATAAACAAGCACAAACCTTTAGATTTAGTTCTTATTGGCTATGTTTTATATACCGTGTTCGCGGTAGTTTTTTATTTCCCCACTATTCCTGATTCATTTTTTATGTCGGTGCGTTCTGTCAATTTTGTTGGATTTACGCTCCATTTTTCGGCTATTTTCATAACAAGCTGTTCGTCTGCATAATCCAAATCCTCTCTTTCCCAATATTGGTCAGATTCTGCCTCTTCTGAAAGAGAATTAAACAAGTTCAAACCTATTTCAGGTTCGGTTAATTCACCAAACACTGTAATATTTTCACCTCTTTCTCCGATATATGAATAAATCCTAGTTGTTTCTCCATTTGTAGATTTGAGCCAATGATGATACTCAACTATTCGATGAGTCGCAAAAGATTGAGCTTCTCCAAATTCAGTACTCAATACATTTAAAGTTTTTTTAAGTTCTTTTATGCCTTCAGGGTTATCGTCATTTGCCAATTTCATTCCAACTGCTAAAGTCCATTGCCCAATTTGTGGCGTTACAAAAACTCCATTATTATAGGCAGTTTCAATTCCACTTTTCCAATTAGATTGTTGAATGTTCTTAAGTCCAAGTATTTCAGCTATTCTTTGTTTATTGTTCGTTTTTACTGCTATCCAAACCATTTTATATCCAAAATCACTTGGATTATCAAGTTCTGTTAATATTTCTTTTGGCTCAGACCTATATTCAGCTGTTACTCCATTTCTTTTCGCATACCAAACTGAAACGACTATTAAAGCCACAATTCCGATTATTATTAAGATTTTCATTTCGTTATTTCAAATTACCGCCAACAGCTGTATATTATCATTGATGATATATCTAGTATAGAATCATTTATAAAAACGCTAAAAAACTACGTGGAGCCCTTCCGCGCTTTTCGTGCTTCAAAAACCTTTTTATAATTCGAATTTAAGTTTTTCAAATACTGAATTTTCACGATCATATATTAACCCGCTCAATTCAATTACTCCATCCGTTATTTTGTTTCCGATAAAAGCGACATCAAGAAGTTTGTGTGCTTGATGATAAATGTTCAGTCTTGCGAGAAGCCTTTTTTGTTCGATTAATTCAAGCGAACTAAATTTAGACCTATTCGTATTCATCAACTTTTCCAATTCATTTTCAGCTCTGGTCCCGTAATTCTTACCTTTTTCAACTGTATTGCAAATAAAGGTGCAATGAATGTCATTGACGATAACAATCTCTGAAATGGTTTCATTATTAATAAATTGATTTACTTCATTCGCATATTCAAATCCCGACATATCAAATACAGCACCCAAGGCCGTCAAGAAATAAGAATCACTTCCAAACTTTTGTCTAATTACCTGTTCAATATGGCAGTCAGGACAAATGAGATATAATTTTTTTTCTTTCATTATTCAAGACGATAGATTTCCATTACATTTTCCAGAATCTTGTTGAAGTCTATCTCTAAATCTATCAATTTACCAGAATGAATATCGAATACCCAACCGTGGACAGTTATGCCTCTGTCACGATATGCTCTTTGAACTTCCGCTGTTTTAATTACATTGATACATTGTTCTTGTACATTCAACTCCACGAGTCTTTTATAACGTTGCTCTTCGTCTTCAATTCCGTTCAATTCAACTCTATACGTTCTGTACACATCGCGAATATTCCTTAACCAAGGATTTAGGATTCCCAAATCTGCAGATTCCATTGCAGCCTTAACACCTCCACAGAAATAATGTCCACAGACCACAACATGATTTACCTTTAAATGAAGAACGGCATAGTCAATTACCGACATTGCACTCAAATCAGTATTAGGAACCATATTTGCAATATTCCTATGTACAAAGGCTTCTCCTGGTGAAACACCCATCAATTCTTCAGCAGTTACTCGGCTATCAGAACAACCAATGTATAGAATATCAGGGTTTTGTCCTTCGGATAGGTTTTTGAAATAATTAGAATCAATATCCAATTTACCCTGAACCCATTTTTGATTTCTTTTAAAAATTTCTTTTATATCCATCTTAAAATTTATTTTTTTGAACTCTCGTTCATTTTTTCGGATTGCGTACCACAATTGAATAGCATCATTGATGCTCTCCCTACTCTACAACCAATTCAAAATTACTAAGAAAAATTATTCATAGCCCTTTGGCACCTTTCGTGCTTTAAAAGCTTTTTCAAAAGCCCGGCCCATTCGCAACAAACCTGCTTCTGAATAAGGTTTTCCTATAAAAGTCAACCCAATAGGTTCACCGCTTGGTTTATATCCCATTGGTACGGTCAGAGCAGGGTATTTGGCCACCGCGGCATAACTGGCATGGTAATTATTAACGGACAATACAGCATCGAGCTTATGGGTGTCCATAGCCGCATCGAAAAAGTATCTTCCTTTCTTTTCTAAATCCAATTTTATTTTTTCCAATTCTTCTGCCGATGTCGAATCCTTTAAAATACCTTCAAATCGCGCCTGCCCATAGGGTATTCTGATCAGCGAATCCGAAACGTTGAAATCTACGACATCAGCCACGGAAGTAATTTTTACTTTCTCAGGATCTGTATGGTCCTTTATGTACTTCGGAAGGTCATTGCGCATATCGATGTTCAAAATACTCAAGAAACCCTCCATCTTAACCTCTGGTGGGGTGAATTCAATGATTTCAACTCCTAATTGCCTTAATTTATCAATTGTGCTCCTATAGACAGAATCCCTTTCCATCAAAGGAATCATAGCGCCCAATCGTATTTCTCTCAGGCTTGCTTTGGATAGAAGAGTGGATAGTACCTCAGGGTAACCGGCAACAGACTTAGAATCTTGCTCATCTTTCCCCAACATGGCGGACAATAAAATGGCATTATCCGTTACATTTCTCGTCATGGGGCCCGGCGTGTCCAACGTACTTGAAATAGGTACAATCCCCGTTCTACTCAATAGACCAATAGTAGGTTTTAGACCCACAATCGAATTATGGCTGCTTGGTGAAAGAATAGATCCTGAAGTTTCGGTGCCAACAGCTGCTACGGCATAGTTGGCGGCTGTTGCTGTTCCACTACCTGCACTTGACCCACCCGTGTCGAAAATACGCCTCCCATACGGGTTCAAGGTCTGACCACCCACAGCACTTTGACCATTCGGACAATTACATAGAAAGTTGGCCCATTCACTAAGATTCACCTTACCAAGAATCAATGCTCCGTTTTCCTTCAGTTTTTTTACGATAAAGGCATCGTCAACCACATTGTTTATCAAGGCGATGGAACCTGCAGTGGTTTTCATTCCTGCCGTATTGATATTGTCCTTCAATAGAATAGGCATTCCGTAAATCGGATGTGAAATATTCATGCCCTCGTCAATCGCTTTGTCTTTTTCACGTGCTTCGGCAAGTACATTTTCGTTCAAAGCGATGATCGTATTCAGCGTTGTGCTATTATTCAGTTCATAGTGGTAAATCCGATAGAGATAAAACAAGACCAACTTTTCATAAGTCAAATCACCTTTGGATATATGGGATTGGAGGGTTGGAATATCTTGTTCCAAAACAAGTGGCTTAAGCGCCTTGTATTCCGTTTCTGAAAACTTGGAAACTTCTTCATACAAAGGAATAAACACCTCATTCTTATCTAGTACTTGAGACTGAATGAACTTGTAGCGCATCCGTTCGCTTTCGTGGTTTTGGTTTGAAGCGACTTCGGTAGAATCATTATAGGGTTCCCAAAGAACTATTGTCTCCTCAACAGCTTTTGGTTCATCCTTACATGAATAGGCGATGAAGAGCATTAGAACTAAAATCAACTTTTTCATGTTACTGGTGATTTTACTTTTTTAATTTCCCTTTCCAAAAATCAATATTCTTTTGGTTCATACGCACAAACTCATCTTTGCCTTGTGCTTGGGCCAATTCCAAGGATTTTTGGGCAGATGCTATGGCAGACTTGTAGTCCCCAAGTGCTGCTTCGGCCAATGATTTTACCCTATAGAAATAATAGGTGTCACCGCCTAGTTCTATTGCTTTATTCAAATAGCTGAGGGCAGTGTTGTACTTCATACCCTGCTCAACATAGTACCGAGCGGCTTCATAATAGGTTTGTGGCTTGGCTTGATGGGAAAGTCGCTCTTCTATTTGCTGTTCCATCACTTCATGTGTATTCACCGAAATCGGAATCGAAACTTTGGTTTTCGCCCAATGTAAGATCAAAGCTGCTGAATTATGAGAAATACTATCAAAAGCAATCAAGAAGTTTTCTTGATATCCCGGTAATTCTTGAGGTTTGACCGAAACACGAAAAGCATCTTCCTCGGAATTGTATTTTTTGCGACCATCGCCCCAATGTGTAGTGTTTTTATGGAAAACTATTTCCCATTCATCTTCATCAGGAAAAGCATAAAGTGCATAAGTGCCTTTTGGAAGTTTATTACCCAAAACCTCAACCTCGGTATCAATAGAAATCTTAGTGGACTCATTGGCGCCAACTCTCCATATTCTTCCATAAGGAACCAAGTCTCCAAAGATTTTTCTGCCTCTTGCGGCGGGCCGGGAATAGTCAACCTTAATAGTTGTAAAACCGACTTCTTGGGTAAGCGTAGCTGCAGGACTGGCCTTGGGATGTTCCAATTGCGACATCATCGAAGTCGAAAAAAACAGAACCGTTACCCCGAGCGCTATCCTCATTCGCTGATATTAAAAAAGGAATCCACAAATTCATGCTTATTAAAGACCTGTAAATCTTCAAGGCCCTCACCAACTCCAATATACTTTACAGGAATTTGAAACTGGTCTGAAATACCTATAACTACTCCCCCCTTTGCCGTGCCATCTAATTTGGTCACCGCCAGTGAGGTTACTTCAGTCGCCTTGGTAAACTGTTTGGCCTGTTCAAAAGCGTTTTGCCCCGTAGAGCCATCCAACACCAATAAAACATCATGAGGTGTATCATCAACTACCTTTTGCATTACCCGCTTAATCTTACTCAGCTCGTTCATCAAATTGACCTTATTGTGCAACCGTCCGGCTGTGTCGATAATGACCACATCAGCATCTTGATTAATCGCTGAACTCAAGGTATCGAAAGCCACCGAAGCCGGATCACTACCCATACTCTGTTTTACAATCGGAATATCAACACGGTCTGCCCATACCTGTAGTTGATCGATAGCGGCCGCTCGAAAGGTATCACCTGCACCTAAAACAACTTTCAGTCCTTGTTGTTTGAATTGATGCGCCAGTTTACCTATAGTTGTGGTCTTACCAACCCCATTAACACCCACCACCATGATCACATAAGGTTTTTTGTCTTTGGGAATGCCAAATTCCACATCCTCACCTACATGCGTCTCAGAAAGTAAACCCGCAATTTCTTCGCGGAGGATAGTGTTCAATTCATCTGTACCAACATACTTGTCTTTGGCCACTCTGGCCTCTATGCGATCAATGATTTTCAAAGTTGTGTCAACGCCGACATCAGAAGAAACAAGAACTTCTTCCAAATTGTCCAAAACATCATCGTCGACCTTTGACTTGCCTGCTACCGCTTTGGTCATTTTCGTAAAGAAACTGGTTTTGGTCTTTTCCAGCCCTTTGTCCAAAGTCTCTTTCTTCTTGGATGAAAATATATTTTTGAATAAACTCATGATTCCATTTGAAATTTAGCCAAAGATAGAGAACTTGGAGGTATTTCTATTATCTACAAATTGCAATCAACAAGGAAGTACTAGATAGGGTTGCACTAAGGATACATCACTATTTTCAAGCATAAAAAAAGCCTCTTTTGAACAAAAGAGGCTTTTTTAAATTTTTGGAAGTTCGTTATTTCTTGGACAACCATTCATTCACCGCTTCTGGTGCCATAACGGATTCAACGAATGTATAAGCACCGGACTTTGGTGATTTTACCATTTTAATGGCCTTTGTCAATCTTTTTGAACTTGTCTGTAAACTTGCAACGGTCTTCTTTGCCATGACTTATATTTTTAATCCCTCAGGATATAACTTACTTAATTTCTTTGTGAACGGTCATTCGCTTTAAGATAGGATTGAATTTCTTGATTTCCATCCTTTCTGGCGTGTTCTTTTTATTCTTTGTAGTAATGTAGCGACTTGTTCCAGCCATTCCCGAATCTTTATGTTCGGTACATTCTAAAATTACTTGTATTCTATTTCCCTTCTTTGCCATCGTAACTAATTTTTAGGGATTATTATTTCAACACTCCCTGAGCTTTCGCTTCTTTCAGGACTGCAGAAATACCTTTTTTATTGATTATTTTCAATGCCTTTGCAGAAACCTTTAGTGTTACCCAACGATCTTCCTCAGGAATATAAAATCGCTTCTTAGAAAGATTAACATTGAATCTTCTCCTCGTCTTGTTGACCGAGAACGATACATTATTACCGAACATCGCTCTTTTTCCCGTGATTTCACAAACTTTTGACATTGCCTGATTTTTTTTAAACAGGGTGCAAATTTATATCATTTTTACGGGACGCACAAAATTCTACTTCAGAATTTTAAAATTTCTTTTTGAAGCAGCTCAAAGGCCTTGTTTACAGACTTTTGAACGATTCTTTCACGATGGTTTCCCATCATAAATTTTTCAGCAAAAACACCTTTGGGAGATGCGACGGCAATAAACACCGTTCCTACGTCTGCATCTGAATCTCCTTTAGTAGGTCCAGCATTGCCCGTTGTAGCGACGGCAAAATCCGTTTTTAGCAAGGTTTTTACATTGCTGGCCATTGCTTTGGCCACTTCTTCACTCACTACCGAATACTCATCAATTAGCGCCTTATCTACTTTTAAAACCTCGGTTTTGGCTTCCGTGGCATAGCTGACAACACTTCCTTTGAAATATGCCGAAGCTCCTGATAACGCAGTTATATGTTCCGCAATTTTTCCGCCAGTACAACTCTCTGCCGTAGCCAAGGTCATTTCTTTCTCCGTAAACAATTTGGCTACAACCTCTTCAATTGTTTCCTCATCCTCAAAACCATATATGATATCCCCTATTAGTGTATGAAGTTTTTTGAATTCTTCTTCTACAGAATCCTCCAGCATCTTCTTTTCTCTGCCTTTTGCCGTTAGGCGCAACCGCACTTTACCTAAGTTGGGCAAATAGGCCAATTTGATGAATGAGGGTAAGTTGGTTTCCCACACCTCTATCTTGCTTGCTATTGCACTTTCCCCCATGCCATAGGTAACCAAGGTTTTATGCAATATAAACGGTCGTTCGAATTCTGTTATTACCTTTGGAATGACACTATTTCTAATCAAATTTTTCATTTCAAATGGCACTCCAGGTAAGGAGACGAAAACCGTTTCTCCCTCCCGTATCCAAATGCCCGGTGCAGTTCCATAGGCATTATGAAGAGCTTCAGATTTTGAAGGAATCAGTGCCTGATTTCGATTAATTTCTGAAATAGCTGATGTAGTAATATATTTTTCAAACAACTGTTCTACATGGGCTAGTACGCTGGCATCTTGAACTAAAGTATCATCAAAAAACTCACACAGGGTATGCTTCGTAATATCATCCCTGGTAGGCCCTAATCCTCCTGTAATGATTACCAGTTGAACCCTGGTCTTGGCATCCGACAGAGCTTTGAGAATATGCTCTCTATCATCTTGCACGGAAGTGATTTGGTGGACTGAAACACCTATTTTATTAAGTTCTTTGGAAATAAAGGTAGAATTGGTATCAACAATCTGACCAATTAAAATTTCATCACCGATAGTAACAATCTCCGCTAACATTAGAGATTGAAGTCTTTTCTAAGTTCAGCGACTACCTGCTCTACATCCTTTTTTAGACTGGGGAAGATATTCTTTATTTCCTCCATATTGGCTTCACTCTTGCCTAGGGTCTCCATTTCGAGGGCCGCAGCGCGAGTCTGCTCCATCCCCAACAGGTCTACATTCGGTTTGATTTTGTGTGCCAATTGGTACACTTGCTGATAATTCTCATTTTCCAGAGCTTCTTCTAATCCATTTAAATCTTGAGGAACTTCTTCTAAAAACACCGAAATTACAGAGTTGATGAAATCTTCATCTCCATCAGCCATTTCATTTATCTTGTCTAAACTGTATATCATCATTTTATTTTAACATGGAACAATTCGTGCTCCTCCAATATGCCCGAAAGATAGTCATTTGCCTGTATTTTACCAACGCCGGCCGGGGTACCGGTGAAAATAATATCGCCTTTTTTTAACATAA
Source organism: uncultured Maribacter sp. (assembly GCA_964614665.1). Taxonomy (GTDB): domain Bacteria; phylum Bacteroidota; class Bacteroidia; order Flavobacteriales; family Flavobacteriaceae; genus Maribacter_C. The sequence goes on along the minus strand of CAZTLZ010000004.1, from coordinate 8,423 downwards.
AATAGGAAGAAACATAACTGATAAGCTCATCTATCTTCCAAAGCATTAAGCTTGTATTGCCCTTTTGAACTTCCTCACCATTTTTCAATAACGAAAAATTCATATTATTGGTATCTTCCAAACTTTCTTTTGATAACCATTTGCCAATTACCGCAGCACCGTCAAACCCTTTTGCTTTCTCCCAAGGCAATCCCTTTTCTTTAAGCCTAGACTGCAGATCCCGGGCCGTAAAATCAATTCCCAAACCAATTTCATCATAGTAGGTGTGCGCAAACTTCTCATCAATATGTTTGCCAACTTTTTTGATTTTAACTAAAACCTCAACTTCAAAATGTATCTCATCCGAAAATTCAGGTATGTAAAAATCTTGTCCCTTTGGTAAAACTGCAGAATCCGGTTTGATAAATACAACAGGTTCATCAGGGCGTTCGTTGTCGAGCTCTTCAATATGATCCGCGTAATTTCTTCCAATACAGATAAGTTTCATTCTTTAGGGTTTAGGGTTTAGGGTTTAGGGTTTAGGAAAAAACATGTTACAAGTTAGAGTCTCTATTATACATAGTATGACTTTCTGCCAGCTAAATTCACTTCTTCTTCAATTTTAGGCTTACTGCTGGAATAAAATTCTCCTTATTGTTTCTAGATCTTACCTTGAAATCAGTCCACTCGCCCATACCATAGACCATCACTTTGTAATTTTGATTTTGAGTGTACATTCCCTGAATAGTTGGTGCAAACCGATCTTCTACAATAAGTTTATTGGTCAAAGGGTTCTTTCTTGTCTCCTTGTACCAATTATAAGGTACAAATAACCATTCGAGTCCAATGTAAATTCCATTTCTTGGCATTTCTATATTGAAGGCCGCAACATCCAACGAAACAAAATCCTGTTCCACTCGATGCTCTAAAACAATACTCTTTCTTAGAAGATCATTAGCTGGTTTTCTCGTGGTTTCATCTACATCGTAGATTCGAATACGAAACTTGGCTGATTCACGATTAAAATTCTCACTCTTCTTTAGAAAAACAGTAAGCTTGTCAATATACTTTTTTTGGGCTCCGAGATTCGGAAAATAAAGCGCAACCACCCAAGGCGTGGCAGAAGAAGAAAATCCACTAGTAAGACTATAACTACTGACCGGATTCAAAACATCTGAATTTCCAAAATCACCCGTTACCAATACCTCGTCCAATTCAAAAGATTCTCCAACCATATCAAAACGCTTAGACGTAAATATCTGTTTTGCAGTGACTATGGTATCCTTATAGCCTAATGAAGAAATATGTACTTGATTTTCAAGATAAGGTGAGGGCAAATCCATAAAAAAATGCCCTTTCTCATCGGTCGATGTTCCTTTCAAAGTATTCAAGAAACTTAAATTTACAAATGGGATTGGCTCCTTTGTACTATTATCATACACTTTACCTTCAAAGAGCACTTCCTGAGCATTTACTTGAAGGGCTATTAAAAGGGAAAACAATAGAAATCGCATCTAACCTAGTTTATTATTCAACTTACTAAGTTTTATTTGGGTCAAGACCTTTTTCGTATATAAAGGAAAATCAGCATTCAGCAACCAACTGAAATAGCCAGGTTCCTTCTCCAATACATCATGCACCTTCTTTCCTTTATGCTTTCCGAAGCCAAATGTCTCGTTGTCATTTTCATCTAGAACAATAAAACCCGCAAAATCAACGGTACGCCTGTGGGATGAAAATTCAGCTAGTTTTTTGATGTTGTTTTCGAGTTCTGGGTATCGATCCAGCTGTGAAAGTAGCACCTCATACGTTGCATTTGTATCGGCCTCGGCACTATGGGCATCAGTCAGATCTTTGCCACAATAAAATTGATAGGCTGCAGCCAAGGTGCGCTTCTCCATTTTATGAAAAATGGTCTGCACATCAACCGAAACCGTATTTTTCATGTCAAAATCAACATCCGCTCGGAGCATTTCTTCCGCCAACAAAGGAATATCAAAACGGTCTGAATTGAATCCGCCCAAATCACAACCCTTTATCATGGTATAAACTTCTTTTGAAAGTTCTTTGAACGTTGGTTCATTGGCTACTTTTTCGTTCGTGATGCCATGTATTGCCATAGCCCCATCAGGAATTGGCATTTCAGGATTGACCAACCACGTCTTGCTCTCTCTATTCCCGTTCGGAAAAATCTTCAGTATCGCTATTTCAACAATTCGATCTTTGGCAACACTGATACCCGTGGTCTCCAAATCAAAAAAACAAATAGGTCTGATCAGCTTTAGTTCCATGCTCTTTTATTCTTTGCACAAAGATAATTAGAAGGATTGTTTAATTGTTTTTAAGTTTGTCTTTATTACCAAAATTCACCTGTGGTCATGAAATCTATATGTTTATATCTAATGCTATTTCTAATAGTATCCTGTGGTTCACCGAACGATACAAAATTGGCATATACTACATCGTCAGAACAAGCATTGGAGGAATTTCGTAAAGGTTGGGTTCAAATCATGGATGAAGGTCGTTATGGAGCAGCTGAGGAATCCTATCGAATGACTTTAGAATATGACCCAGACTTTTTAGTTGCTAAAAGTGTTTTGGCCCGTTTGACCTTAGACCTTAATGAGCGCCTGGAACTTGAAAAAGAACTCCACGCCCATAAAGAAAAAATACAAGGCGATGAGCGTTTGATATTTGACGTGTACTATGCCCTGGTACGTTACACAAATTTGCGAGATCAAAGGGCACCCCAAGCCAGTAAAGTACTAAATGAAGCCATTCAGAAAGCTGAAAAAAATCTGAGGCATGTGGTACACAAATACCCAAACGAAACCTATTTGAAAGCCGAATACATTGAAATTCTTCACTCGCGATATGGGGCAAAACAAACCTTGGACTCCTTAGCTTCTTTGCTACTTCCGGAACAAAAAAAGAATCCATTTCTACTGGGTGTTTCGGCGAGCATACATGCTGAATTGGATGAATTCGACCTTGCTTTACAAGAAGCCGCAGAACTTGAAAGGATTATTGATGACCCAGAGCAACCCAAAGTTTATGCGATTTATGCCTATATCTACCTACAAAAAAGGGATTTGCAGCTTGCGAAGACAAATGCGGACAAAGCCAATGAACTAGATCCTTTTAATTTAGATGCCAGTCGAATAAAAGAACGAATAGACAAACTTATTGCAACACAACAATCTGAGTCTGTAGCACAATAATTGTTTTATTCATTATGGTTTTGAATGGGAGAACAACCAGGGTAATAGTTCAGGTTCGGCAAAGGCATTTTCCCAACTATTGTGATTAACTCCTTCGTAGGTGGTAAATTTCACTTCTGCTCTAGCCGCTTTTAGCGCGCTCACCATATTGACTGAATGTTTGTAGTCGACTACCACATCAGCATCACCATGAAACACCCACCATTTGGTATTCTTCATTATGGGGGCCGTATCCGGATGCGCACCTCCGCAAATGGCAAAAGCCGCAGCAAAAAGGTCCGGGTTTCTTCGAACTAATTCCATCGTACCCATACCTCCCATTGAAAGTCCACCTGCATACATTCTATCCTTATCAATCTTATAATTCTCCTGTAGGTTTTGAATTAGATTCTGTAAGGATTTCATGGCAACAGTCGCCTCCCCGTCCGGTGAAAATGTAAACGTAAAAGACATCTGCACCCGTTTTTTATCCACATTGCTCCAGTAACTTTCTTCAGGACATTGCGGAAATACAACTATTGCCTCATGTTCATCGCGAAAATCTTGATTCAAAAAAATATCAGCTCCATGGGTCAATTGCGCCTCATTATCATTTCCTCGCTCTCCTGCCCCATGTAAAACAACTACTAAAGGGTAACTCTTACCCTCATCGTAATTTTTGGGCAGTAGCAGGCGATACGGTAGGGTTGCGTTATCATCCGAGAATTCCAAACTTTGGTAGGTCGGAAAATCTACTACTGAATTTGTGGATTTACATGAAAGGAAAAGGAGAATCACAAAAAAAATCAAGTTTCGCATCTTAGGAAATATTTACTTTCTCAAAGATACAAAACGTGTGCTTTGGTTAAATTTATAGTTCTCTATTGACATCCCAGGCTTCGAGATAATCTGCAACGGCCTTGGCAAACATACTACCCAAAGCACCATTTACCACACGATGATCATAACTGTGGGAAATATACATTTTACTACGGATACCGATAAAATCACCTTGGCTGGTCTCAATGACCGCGGGTATTTTACGAATCGCCCCCAATGCTAAAATACCAACTTGCGGTTGATTGATTATCGGAGTGCCGAAAACACTACCAAAAGTTCCGACATTGGTCACGGTATAGGTACCGTCTTGCACTTCATCAGGCTTTAATTTATTCTCTCTTGAACGATTGGCTAAATCATTTACCACTTTGGCCATACCTACCAAATTGAGTTGATCGGCATTTTTAATAACAGGAACGATGAGGTTGCCATCAGGTAAAGCTGCGGCCATACCAATATTGATGTTCTTCTTCTTTATAACCGTATCACCTTCTACCGATATATTCATCATCGGATATTTCTTCAAAGCCTTGGCAATGGCCTCCATGAAGATAGGTGTGAATGTTAATTTTTCACCTTCGATCTTTTCAAAGTTATCCTTTATCTTGGCCCGCCAGTTTACCACATTGGTGACATCTACCTCGATAAAACTCTGAACGTGCGCTGAAGTTGAAACACTATCAATCATATGCTTGGCAATCAATTTGCCCATTCTAGTCATTTCAATGACCTCATCAGCACCTGAATATTGTACTCTGGAAACTTGATTGGCGACTTGATGTGTACCATCTTTGGCGACAATAGGTTCGTTCACCTGTATTTGAGTTTCTTGAGTTGGCATCTTTACCTGTGGTATCTCGGTTGCCTGAGTTACTTTCCCATTTGCAACAAAAGCCAAAATATCGTTCTTGGTAACTCTTCCTTCTTTGCCAGTACCTACAATGGCATCTAAAGTCGTCAATGAAATATCTTCTTGCTTCGCGATATTTTTAACTAAGGGCGAATAGAACCTATCTGAAGAACTGAATTCTTGAACGGGTACAGCAACAGTTTCTTTAGCTATCGCAACCCTCGCGGCCACAGCATCAACCGCTTCTACAGGTACCTCTGGCTCATTCTTAACCACCTCTGTGCCATTTGAATTTCCTTCGATTTCTATTATTGCCACAATATCACCCACCTTGATAACATCATCAACATTGAAAAATCTCTCTACCAAAACACCTTCCACTTCACTGGGCACCTCAGAGTCTACCTTATCAGTGGCGATTTCGAATACAGGATCATCCATTTCGATGGTATCACCAACTTCTTTCAACCATGTAGTCAATGTTGCCTCAGCAACACTCTCTCCCATTCGAGGCAATTTCAATTCAAATTTTGACATATTACTATTTAAAGAGCCTTAAAGCACAGTTTTTTTGCAAAAATAACAAAAAATATATGTTTTTTTTAAACTTCTTTTATTTTAAAACCCCTTTCAATTTGCCTTAAGCGAGCCTTCAAAAGGAATTCGATTTAAAATACTTCGACCAAGAGTGACTTCATCAGCATACTCCAATTCATCACCCACGGCAATACCTCTAGCGATAGTTGATGTGCTAATATCCAGACCTTCCAATTGCTTGTAAATATAGAAATTAGTGGTATCGCCTTCCATTGTTGAGCTTAAGGCAAAAATCAATTCCCTTAACTGCCCTTGTTTTGCTTTATTTACCAAGGAAGCAATCTTAAGGTCTTGAGGACCTACACCTTCCATCGGAGATATTTTTCCTCCCAGAACATGATATAAACCTTTGAACTGTCCTGTGTTTTCAATCGCCATTACATCTCTTATATCTTCAACCACGCAAACAACACTTTTATCACGTTTAGGGCTTGCGCATATTTCACATAGTTCAACATCTGAAATATTATGACAACTTCTACAGAACCGTATGTCACTTCGCAAGGCCTTTAAGGCATTTGACAAACGCTCTGTTTGCTCGCTTGGCTGTTTCAATAAATGTAATACCAGCCTGAGTGCCGTCCGTTTGCCAATGCCGGGCAATTGTGACATTTCATAAACGGCATTCTCGAGCAATTTTGAAGAAAAATCCATGGTATCGATTATCAAGCAAAATTACGATTTTAGATGAATGAACTCCACTTGAGTTCAATGTTTTTAACTTTTCGTAATTTGCCTCTGTAAATCGTATCTATGACTCCATTCCATATTTTACTACTGATTGGTGGTTACTTTATATTACTCTTGCTCATATCTTATTTCACAGGAAAAAATGATTCGAATGTAGACTTTTTCAAAGCCGGAAAATCTTCTCCGTGGTATTTGGTGGCCTTTGGTATGGTCGGAGCTTCTTTATCCGGAGTAACTTTCATTTCCGTGCCAGGATGGGTAGAAGCTTCCGAGTTTAGCTACTTGCAAGTGGTTTTAGGGTACTTTCTCGGATATTTGGTCACTGCCTATGTGCTTCTTCCTATTTATTATAGGCAAAATGTCACCTCTATTTACGAGTATCTAGATGAACGTTTCGGGTTTGTCAGTTATAAGGTAGGTGCCATTTCTTTCTTTGTATCAAGAGTTCTTGGGGCAGCTTTCCGTCTTTTTTTAGTTGCCATTGTTCTGCAACAGTTTGTATTTGACGCTTGGAATGTTCCCTATGAATTGACTGTGGTGTTGTCTATTCTATTGATTTGGATATACACCTTTAGAGGTGGAATCAAAACCATTGTCTGGACCGATACCTTGCAGACGCTATTCATGTTGATTTCTGTTGGTTTGTCAATCTATTTTATTTTAGGTAAACTCGATTGGAGCTTTGCCGAATTTCTTGCGTCAGACGAATTAAAACAATACAATCGTGTCATTTTTATGGATGACTTTTTCGAAAAACAACACGTACTCAAATCTTTTCTTGGGGGTATGTTCGTTACCATCTGCATGACCGGTCTTGATCAAGATATGATGCAAAAGAACCTGACTTGTAGAAACTTAAAAGACGCACAAAAGAACATGGTCAGCTTCAGTGTGGTTCTTGTAATCGTAACTTTCATTTTCATGTTACTCGGTGCACTTCTATATATCTATGCCAACAAATATGAAATTGCCATGCCTTTAATGGATGGTAAACCAAAAACGGACCTTTTATTTCCTGAAATTGCACTGAACAGTGGTTTGGGAATAACCGTAGCCGTTACCTTCATGTTGGGATTAATAGCTGCGGCATATAGCAGTGCAGACAGTGCATTGACATCATTAACAACCTCTTTTTGTGTAGATTTTCTTGATATTGAAAAGAAAGCAAAACAAGATCAAAAAAGAATTCGAAAAATCACTCATATTGGTATGAGCATCTTACTGATTTTGGTTGTCATACTTTTTAAGCACGTATTGGACACTAATGTCATCGACGGTCTTCTTCAGGTAGCAGGATACACCTACGGGCCTTTATTAGGATTATTCGCTTTTGGTATCTTCACAAAACACCTAGTTAAAGACAAGTATGTTTGGATAGTAGCCCTCATGGCAGTTGGCATTATATTAGCCCTTGCCAAAGTACCGACAGAAAACCTTGGAGGTTATGTTTTCGGGTATGAACTTTTGCCACTTAATGGTTTACTTACGTTCATAGGCCTCTGGTTGATTAGAGACAAAAGAAAAGGCTCTGAAAAGACTTTATAGTTAAACAAGGCGTTTGCTTTAAAATCTTAACCCGATTTGGTAACAATCTTAAATTGTTTCTTCATTTATCAGATGCGATAACTATAATAACCTCTTATGGAAGCAAAATAGATCGTCTCAGCCCAAAATTTGGTTCGATAAAAGGTCAAAAAAACCGATTATAGCTCACTATATATGTTAAAGTTTTGTAGGTGATTCTTTTTTATAAAGTAGCTTATTTTAGTACTGTCCGGTTGCCAATAAAACGAGAGTGCAGGCCACCTCAACTTCTATCCCATTGTCTTTGAGTATTTTATAAAATTTCGGGTTTTCAGTTCCTGGATTAAATATGACTCTTCTTGGGTTGATTTTTAGAATATCCTCGTAATAATCAGGCTGACGTGCTGCACCAATGTATAATGTAATGGTATCTATATTCCGAAAATTGTCTAAATTGGTCGAGACTTTAGTTCCCTCGATGTCACCTTCTTTTAAACCAAAGGCTTCGATTTCAATATTATGATCCAGCATTCGGTTTACAACCAGGTTGCTATAACGATTTAATTTAAGGGATGCTCCGAAAACAAGTGTTTTATTCATTGTGCTGAAGAGATGTTAAAGTTTAACGGAATTGTGTAACTAATCATACACACTACCGTTTGTAAAAGTATACTAAGGCCGTTCTAAATAGTGGTCGTAAAAGTTAGTTGTTGATAAAGCTATATGTTTATAGTTAATGGTTA
>CAZTLZ010000003.1:0-62610 GCA_964614665.1 uncultured Maribacter sp. | reverse complement strand
TAGTACCCGCTTCTATTTTGGGTAAATCAAAAAGCATCGGTTCATTACAAGTAGGGCGTCAAGCCAACTTCTTGATTACATCTGGTGACATTTTTGAAAAGAGCACTACGCTATATGAAAATTGGGTGCAGGGGCAAAAAAATGTAATCAATGATAAGAGTCAAAAGGACATTCGAGGAAACTATGACCTATCCGCTGGGGGAATGACTTATAAGATGTCTATCACTGGGGAAGCCGGCAAACCAAAAATCGAAGTAAAGCAAGACACCAACAAATTAAAATCAAAACTCAATTACAAAAATGATTGGGTCTCTCTATCTTTTGCCAGGAACAAGGGAGCTGAAAATTATCGCATGACAGGATTGGTCAGCAAGGCTTCGGATAACCTTAAAGGAAAGTTGATTCTTCCCAATGGAAATGAATCCACCTTCACGGCGTTGAAAACCTCTACGTTTACGGAGGATAAAAAAACCGGAAATAAAGAAGATAGCGCTCCCGAGGTAATGGCCATTACTTATCCTAATATTGGTTACGGAGTCAAAGCCAAACCACAATCGGAAATGATTTTGTTTAAAAACGCTACAGTTTGGACAAGTGAAGATTCGGGAATTCTAGAAAACACGGATGTCCTTATTAAAGATGGAAAAATTTCAAGAATCGGTCAAAATCTCTCGGCGGGTCGTGCAAAAGAAATCGATGCTACCGGAAAACATCTCACAGCTGGCGTCATTGATGAACATACACATATAGCAGCCATAGCTATTAATGAAGCGGGACACAACTCTTCTGCAGAGGTGAAAATGGAGGACGTTATTGATAATGAAGATATTGACATCTACCGTCAATTGGCTGGTGGCGTTACCTCAGCACAATTATTACACGGTTCCGCAAATCCGATTGGAGGTCGCTCCGCGATTCTTAAATTGAAATGGGGAGAATCTCCGGAGAATATGATTTATACGAATTCTCCCAAGTTTATCAAATTCGCTTTGGGTGAGAATGTAAAGCAAAGTAACTGGCAAAGCTTTTCGCGATTTCCACAAACGCGAATGGGGGTTGAGCAAGTATTCATGAATTATTTCCAAAGAGGAAAGGAATACGATGCCAAAAAGAAAAGCGGGCAACCTTATCGCTATGACGAAGAGATGGAAGTCATTGCTGAAATCTTAAATGGAGAACGTTTTATCAGTTGTCACTCCTATGTGCAGAGCGAAATCAATATGATGATGAAAGTGGCCGAAAAATTCAACTTCCGAGTCAATACATTCACACACATTCTAGAAGGGTACAAAGTAGCTGATAAAATGCAAAAACATGGTGTAGGTGCAGGAACCTTTAGTGATTGGTGGGCTTACAAATATGAGGTAAACGATGCGATTCCCTACAATGCGGCTATAATGAATAAGCAAGGTATTACAGTCGCTATCAACAGCGATGATGGTGAAATGGCGCGAAGATTAAATCAAGAAGCTGCAAAAACTGTAAAGTATGGAGGTATGTCAGAGCTGGAAGCTTGGAAGATGGTGACTATTAATCCTGCAAAATTGCTTCATATTGATAATCGCGTAGGAAGTATAAAAGTAGGTAAAGATGCTGATTTGGTATTGTGGAGCGACCATCCCCTATCTATCTATGCAAAAGCGGAAAAGACATTGATCGAAGGGGCGACCTATTTCGATTTGGAAAAGGACAAACAAATGCGCGAGGCCATTAAGTCAGAGCGTACTCAACTCATCAATATGATGCTAAAGGAAAAAGCGGGCGGTGGAAAAACACAAGAAGCTAAAATGAGTAAAAAAGAACGCATGACATGTGAAAGTCTTTAGGTTCTACAGTCACTTCGAGCGCTCCGACGCTTCGAGAAAGAACAAAAAAGCAATAGATTATTCTAAAAATATCAAAATGAGAAAAATAAAAAACATACTAATAGCCCTTCTCCTCACTTTCGGAGCGAGCAACTGGGCACAACAAACCCCAGCAGGAAAACAAACGGAAGCCATAACCATTACTGGAGTTACAGCGCATATTGGAGACGGAACTGTGGTTGACAACTGCACCATCGTTTTTGAGGATGGGAAAATCACCGCTTTGGGTTCAGGAGAAACAACCAAGGGAACGGTCATCAACGCTTCTGGAAAACATGTATATCCCGGATTTATTGCTCCAGCAAAGGAATTGGGGTTGGTGGAAGTGAATGCTGTTCGAGCTACACGTGATTCCGATGAAATTGGCGATATGATTCCTCATGTACGAAGTTTGATTGCCTACAATGCAGAATCAAAGGTAGTGGAAAGTATGCGTCCCAATGGGGTTCTATTGGGGCAAATCACGCCCAAAGGTGGGCGTATTTCAGGAACTTCTTCCATAGTGCAATTCGATGCTTGGAACTGGGAAGATGCTGCCGTAAAATCAGACGATGGCATTCATCTAAACTGGCCCTCCAGTTTTAGAAGAGGCCGATGGTGGTTAGGAGAGCCTAGAGGACTCCGTCCAAATAAGGACTACCAAAAACAAGTGAGCGAAGTAGAAAATTTTTTACAAAATGCGGCAGCTTATGGAGCTGGAACCGCAAAAGAGTTAAATCCCGCCTTTGCAGCAATGCAAGGTGCTCTTGATGGAAGTCAGAAATTATACATTTATGCGGATGGTGAGAAGGAAATCATCGATGGAATCACCTTAGCCAAAAATTCAGGTGTGAAGTCCGTAGTTCTAGTCGGAGGATATCATGCCTATAAGGTCACCGATTTCTTGAAAGAAAACAATGTTCCTGTATTGGTACAGTTTACCCACAACACTCCTGAATTTGAAGATGACGACTATGATTTGCCATACAAGCTTCCCAAGTTATTGTCTGACGCCGGATTGTTAGTTGCCATTCAAAACGGTGAAGCCAGTAACTTCCAAACAAGAAATCTACCCTTTTATGCGGGACAAGTAGTTGGTCAGGGGTTGGAAAAAGAAAAAGCAGTACAAATGCTTACAGGAAATACCGCCAAAATCCTTGGTATTGATGATACCCATGGCACCTTGGCTGTTGGCAAAAGTGCAACATTATTTATTTCAGAGGGTGATGCGTTGGATATGCGTACCAACCAATTGAGTCACGCCTTTATTGATGGTCGAAACATTTCGTTAGAAACCCACCAAACCAAACTTTGGAAGCGGTATATGGAAAAGTATGAAGGTGAATGATTTAAGTAATTGTTTCCAGCACCGTTGAGAACTCATGAGCTATGAATAAAATAAGAAGCCCATTTTCATGGGCTTCTTATTTTATAGAATCAATATTTTTTTGACTTCTTCCATTTCTTCATTCTTGATATGTATGAAATAGATTCCTCGAGATAAGTTAGAAACATATATTTGGGTTTGTCCGGTGCCCTCTTCTATTTCTGATGTATAAACGAGTGTTCCCTTTCCATTATATACCGAGATAGTGGTTTCAGACTTTTGGATTACATCCCATAGTACATCGATGATTTCGGTCCTACCTGTATTTTGGTAAATCACGACGTCCACTTTTTGTTCCTCATCTATATCCTTTTTGTCCGTGGCATACTCAATAGTGACCGTATCTTCAACTGTACAACCGAGTGCGTCTTTGACATAAAAAGTTTGATCTCCTTCGGACAAATCAACAAAAATTGCAGCAGTCTGATAGGTTACACCATCATTGGAGAAAGCATACGGTGCCTGCCCTCCTTCGACCACTAAGTTTGCTGAAGCACTTGTATTGTCTTCATTATAGCTCATCGAAGTAGTGATAACAATCGGAACGTTATTTTCAATAGTAAACTCGGCAGTTTTCACATAGCCGTTTGCATCAAAAACAGCAGCATAGTGATTACCGGCAGCAATGGTATTAAAAACGTTTAAGCCCTGGGCATCCGAAGGATCCGTAGTATCCAAGGCAAATAAATAATTACCGCTCCCACCTGACGCGAATAGGGTTACCTCGTTTTCACCACAATTGACGTGCTCAACTTCTACGACAATTGATGGTTCGGTCAATGTTTCGACAGCTATTGTAAAAGTGATAACGGTTTCACAACCATTTGCATCCCGTATATTGGCAATATGGTCTCCAGCACTCAACTCAGAAATCTTAGAAGCTACTATAGGTGAATACAAGTTATCTCCATCTAAGCTATACTCATAAGGAAGTGTACCTCCTATTACCTCCAAACTGGCAACTCCATTGTTCAAATTGGGCTGCGTTCCTGTTATTGATTGAAGTGTTACATTCAATTGGGAAGGCTCAGTAATCGTTATTAATTCAGATCTTACTAACTTACCCAAAGTGACATCGCGCAAGAGCGCTTTATAGGTACCTGGTGCCAGTCCTTGAAAATGGGAGATTTCCGGTCTAACATTATAAATGATATTATTATCTCCGTCGACCAGTCCATAATTGTATTCGCCCAATCCTCCAACACCTGTGACATTAATAGAAGCATCCATTGCCCCAAAGCAGCTAGTGTTATTTATTTCTGTGACTATTTCTAATTCTGGAATGAATCCTTCGATATCAAAGGAGACATGGTCGCTACAATTATCTCCTTCAACAACCAACCAATGTGGCCCTGGAGAGAAACCATCTATCTCGAATATGGTTTCGGAACCAATAGAAACTCTAGGTGAGGAATAGGCATCGATACGATAGTTATAGGGTCCTGTACCACTAAGAATCTGAAATTTGACCCAACCTTCATCATTCTGTTCTAAGACACGAACCTTTACAGGTGCAACGTTTGCCACCGTAATGGGGATTTCAACTTGACAACTATCATTCTTGGCTTTTGCAAGATAATCTCCATCCGGCACATCTAAAAATGTAGTTGAGCTTTGCCAAATACCATCGTAAATGCTATACTGCATATTTCCAGAACCTCTTATTAATTGAAAATCTACACGGGGTAAATCAACCCCATTACAATCATAACCCGAACCTACATTCACGCTTATCGATTCCGGCGCCGCTGTAATCATTACGGCATTGCTTGTCGCGGTCGCACCAGTAGCATCGCGTACGGTAAACGTGGTACTCCCTTCAGAGCCCGTAATAAAAGGATTGGTTGTGCGATACGAACTTCCGTTACTACTGAACTCATAAGGCGGTACACCTCCAGAAGGGGTGAGCAATACACTTGCACCGGAATTACAACTAATTTGATTTTGAACGGCTGCAGTTACTGCCAAGGGCGATGAGGATGTCAACTCTATTATGCCTATATTAACAAAACAGCCGCTAGCATCTGCGGCCAATACTGCATATTGACCTGCGACAAGATTCTCCAATATATTGGATGAACTAAAAGTCATGCCACCATCAATCGAATACTGATAAGGACCTGTTCCTCCCGTGGCTGTTAAGGCAATGATACCATCAGCAGTAGTAGCATCGCTTGTGCTTGTAGTAGTATATTCAAGTACAAGAGGTGGGGCTTCCGAAATGATGATCGGTGAAGAGTTTGAAATACAACCGCCCGAATCACGAACTGCAATGTCATAAGATCCCGGTGCCAAACCTTCGAAAACATTCGAATTTTGATAAAGACCCTGAACACCGTTACTATTTAATTGGTATTCATAATTTCCATTACCTCCGACTGCCTCTACTAAAATCAATCCATCCTGTGAACCAAAACAGGTTACATCTTGGGTTGAATAAGTTACCGTTATGGGAGGGTTATCCAATACTACTATAGAATTAGTTAGAGTGACCCCATTCGCGTCAATAACCTGTACACTATAAGTACCGGGTGTAAGGTCAGTAAATATATTAGAAGCAATAAATGTACCACCATTCAATGCATATTGATAAGGAAGTACTCCACCTGAAGCATTAACTTCAATAGTACCTCCCTCAATACAAGAGGGGGTTTGAATCAGCATCAACTGGGCAACCAAAACCTCTGGTTCGGTCAACTCAATGATTGCAGAATCATATTCACAAACTCCGGACGCGTCTTGGGTTCTGATTTGATACATCCCCGTAGAGAGCCCAGTAAAAATGGGGCTGCTTTGAAAAGGCGTTATCAGTGTACCATTTCGATACAATTGATGTATATATGGACCTGAATCGCCTGAAACTGAAAGTTCCAGTTCACCATCGCTTCCCCCATGTACACTTATCATTTGTGTTTGATTAATCACATCTGAATAAGTAGCTTGTATTACCTTGGCATAAAAAATGTCGTTGGTACCATTACCATAGTTAAAAACAACCCGGTACTCACCTGCTCCATTCAATGTGAGCGAAACACCTGTTGCTACCGTATTCCAAATACAACTACCATTTAGGTTAGGACAGTCTTGTTCAGAAGACCCACATGAACTAGCATCTAAAGATTGCCATTGTATCGATTGTACATCGGGGTCATTGACCTGAAATGAACGCGTATCATTTGAGCCGCAAAGTGTAAAAGTAGCTAACTGACTACCATCGCTAGGACAGCTTACCACAGTATCGGCCGAAGCTAAAAAAGGATTAGTGCCTGCAATTGCGGTCATACTAACCAAAAACATGAACAATAGGACAGTTTTGGAACGTAGTTTTGGGAACATAGTACTTTGGTTTGTAAATTGTTTAGTAGGTTTTATAGCACTACTTTAAGAAATACGAGTCTTAAAAACGTGTGTAGATTACCTTTATTAAAAAAAAACGGGACTTTTAGATGAAATGCATAAAAACACGAAAAAGGGTTTCTTTCTCGCCGTGAAAAAAGCTGTTGGTTTTTTTTTAACTTAGAGGAATGACATGGCTATGCAGTTGGGAATAGCTTGACACATAAAAGGGTTATGGGGAAAATATCACGTAAAAAATTCTTAGTACAAACAGGTATGGTTAGCACTTCGATTATTCTGGGGCAAGGTTGTAATTTTATCGCAAAACCGGATATGGCAATACCTTCGGAAGGAGTCATTATAAAAACACCCCTAGCCGGAGAAGATATTTTTTCTTATATCGCACGTATTCGAGGAAAAATGGACATTACCCTCTACCGCCAGATTATCGGAGCCGCAAACGAATTCAAGGAAGGGGATCAGACTTTGGGTCTCTCGGCCGAGGGTGAGGCTTCCCGTAGCAATGCCCGTACCCTACTCGGCAGGACAACACTTGAGGATATCGATAAGAACGTGCTTTACCAAGATGGGATACTTGACCTGATCCAACGAACCACCTTAAAAAAAGAATCGACCCAAAACTGGACGATGGAGGAACTGAAACAGTTTGTACTGACAGCAGCTGAGACTTCTATCAAAGAAATTATGCCTAGCCTAAGTAGTGATGTTATCGGTTGTCTGGTCAAACTTATGAGTAATGACGAATTGATACAGATCGGACAAAAAGTATTTACCGCCCTACCCAATAGCAATATTGGCAGCAAAGGCTATCTCAGTGCGCGGGTACAACCCAACTCCCCCACCGACAATCCCGAAGATATTCTTTGGCAGGTATTCGATGCCTGGTCTTATGGCGTCGGTGATCTGTTACTGGGTACGAACCCTGTTTCCAGCGAGCCAAAATCGGTTGCTAAAATCGAGCAGACCCTTTTTGAGATCATTAGTGCCTTTGGTTTGGAGGATACCTTGCCCAACTGTGTACTTTCCCATATTGACGTACAAGCGCAGGCTGAAGAAATCAATCCGGGTACTACAGGTGTATGGTTTCAAAGTTTAGCAGGAACCGAAGCCGCTAACCAGACCTTTGATGTGACCATTGATAAAATGTTCGATCATATGGCTGAACGAAATAATCGCTATGGGCTATATGCCGAAACGGGTCAAGGGGCGGATTTTACCAATGGCCATGGTGCAGGATTTGATATGGTGGTCCACGAAGCCCGAAAATATGGTTTTGTCCGCGCCTTAAAACAAAAGATATCCGCCTCCAAAACAACTGAAAATACACCTTGGGTCTTTTTGAACGATGTGGCCGGTTTTATCGGTCCCGAAGTGTTTCGTACCAAAGAACAGTTGGTACGTTGTTGCTTGGAAGACACCATAATGGGCAAATTACATGGCCTCACCATTGGGTTGGATATCTGCTCTACCCTTCATATGGATATCACTTTAGACGATCTCGACTGGTGTATAGAACAGATAATGCCTGCCAACCCTGCCTATCTGATGGCATTGCCTACCAAAAACGACCCTATGCTGAGCTATCTGACCACAGCGTTCAATAATCATGTGAAAATACGGGAGCAATTCGGATACAAGGTGAACGATGCTATGTGGGACTTCTTTAAAAAAATAGAAGTATTGGATGCTAATGGGAAACCTACCGAACATTTCGGAGACCCCGTTTGGGTCTATTACCAGTACTGCTTGGCGAAAAAGGATATACGAAGTAAAACCGAAATCTATACCGAAGGACAACAAGCCATCGCTCGCATACGGGAAAGAGGAGTGCCTATTGCGGAAGGTTTTGGAAAGGCTATTTGGGAACTCACCCCCGAGCTAGACCAAGAGGTACATGCCCTTTATGAGGATGCCAAAGTGAGTTTATGGACGGAACTAGATCCCGAGTTTACGGCCACCATTCCTACGGCAGTAGCAATTAGCACGAAATCTATCGATCGCAAAGATTATGTGTACCACCCCGAGAGTGGAGAGCAATTGCCACCTAAGGCTCTTCAAGTTTTAAAGAAAATCAATACCACTTGGGCCGATGAAGTGCCTGATGTGCAAATCGTAATCTCTGACGGACTCAATCCAAGGGCTCTGATGGACGAAGGTCATCTATCTCCTTTTTTGAAGGAGCTTAAAAAAGCCTTAAAAGAAAATAACTATACTATCAGTGATTCTACCATCGTGATCAGACATGGAAGAGTACGTGCTGGATACGCCTGTGGGGAACTACTTTTTGGACAGGCCAATACCAACGAACGAAAAGGTATAATTCATATAATAGGAGAACGTCCAGGGTCGGGGCATCATAATTTTTCGGCCTATTTATCGGTTGCCTCCCCTATCACTTGGGGCCAGAAAGGAAAAGTTGACCATGATATTTCCCGGGTAATATCTGGCATTTCCGATACCGCATTACCTCCCGAACGTGCCGTGACAGATACCCTTCGAGTTTTCAATACGTTGTTTACCATAGTTTAAGAAAAACCTGAGATTCGGCTATACGAATGAGGAAAGGCTCATACACCCCAAAACCAAAAAAAAGTGAAATCGTCCAGACGAAATTAAAACAAGGGATTCACCTATTTTGAAATAGAAATAAAAGACTAAATTAGGGCTCTTAAATTTTTAGATGAAGTAAAAACAAAGGCTTTCGATTAACATTTAACTATATATATCCATGATCAAAACGGTTTTCAATTTTATATCAAGACAAAAATTCATAGTTGTGTTTTTCACCTTCTTGACTTTTCAGTCTTTTTCTCAAAGAGGTGGTATCAAATGGTCTAGTGATGGTGCATCATACTATAAAATTGAAAACAGTAATGTTGTACAATACACTTTGCCGACCAATACCTCAAAGGTCTTGTTCAGTAAAGCGCAGTTAACTCCAATAAATAGCAATATCCCTTTAGAGGTAAACTACTTTACATTTTCAAAAGATGAAAAAAAAGTATTGATTTTCACCAATACGAAAAGAGTTTGGCGGTTGAATACAAAAGGGGATTATTGGATTTTGGATCTATCAAAAGGCAGTCTGAAAAAATTAGGGGAACCCTTACCGGAATCATCTCTGATGTTTGCCAAATTTTCACCAGACGGAAATAAGGTCGCTTATGTTGAAGGGAACAACATTTATGTTGAAAACTTAGCGGATTCAAACATTAAGCAGCTTACCAATGATGGCTCTACGACCTTGATAAATGGCACGTTTGACTGGGCCTATGAAGAAGAATTCGCATGTAGGGATGGGTTTCGTTGGAGCCCCGATAGCAAGTCTATTGCCTACTGGCAAATAGATGCCAGTGCTATTAAAAAATTCTACATGATCAATAACACAGACTCCATCTATTCTAGACCTATTCCTATAGAATATCCTAAAGTGGGTGAAACACCCTCATCGTGTAAAGTGGGTGTTATCGATATTGAACATGCAAAGACGACTTGGATGAACGTTCCCGGAAACCCCAGACAACATTATATTGTTAGAATGGAATATATTCCGGAAACAGAGAAGTTATTGATCCAGCAGCTAAATAGAAAACAAAACGAGAGCAAACTTTTTGTTATAGAATCAACATCGGGAAACTCAAAGGAAATCTACAAAGAGACGGATGAGGCCTGGGTAGATGTTTATGATGAAGATTATAAGTATGACATTTATTTTACCAATGATTTCAACTGGCTGAATAATGGAAAGAGTGTGTTATGGGCTACAGAAAAAGATGGATGGCGTCATTTGTATAACGTTTCTTTGGAAGGGAAACCAGAAAAACTGGTTACCAAGGGAGATTACGACTTTATTGATTTAAACCATGTAGATGCTAAAAGAGGTTATGTTTATTTTATGGCATCGCCCAATAACGCAACCCAAAGCTATCTATATAAAACCAAACTGAACGGTAAGGGGAAATTACAATTATTGAACCCATCAGGGTTAAAAGGAACGCACGGGTACAACGTATCTCCTACTGGAAAGTTTGCCTTTCATACATTTTCAAACAGCTACACAAAACCCGCAAACGAATTTGCATGGTTTTTAAATCAAAAACCTGTCAACACTGCTGAAAGTATCAAAGCCAACCTATCAGGTCTACAGGAAACCCCAACAATGGAGTTCTTTAAAGTTACAACAGCTGATGGCAATGAGATGGATGGATGGATGATAAAACCCACCAATTTTGATGCTACCAAAAAATACCCCGTAGTATTTTATGTGTACTCAGAACCCGCAGGTGCAACAGTTAAAGATTCTTATGGTATCGCTAGGAGTCTGTATGATGGAAACATGGCCGATGATGGGTATATTTATATCTCAATGGATAATCGTGGTACTCCAGCTCCTAAAGGTCGTGAATGGCGAAAATCTATTTACCGAAGTATTGGTAAAATAAATATACAAGACCAGGCAATGGCAGCTAAGGAAGTATTAAAATGGGACTTTGTAGATTCTGATCGTGTGGCCGTATGGGGTTGGAGTGGTGGTGGCTCTGCCACTTTAAATTTAATGTTTCAATATCCTGACATATACAAAACAGGTATAGCAATTGCCGCTGTTGGTAACCAATTGACCTATGACAACATTTATCAAGAACGTTATATGGGCTTACCTCAAGAAAATTTAGAGGATTTTGTAAATGGATCGCCTATAACCCATGCTAAAAATTTAAAGGGAAATCTATTATATATTCATGGAACTGGTGATGACAATGTACATTATCAAAATGCTGAAATGTTGATCAATGAATTGGTCAAACACAATAAACAATTTCAACTCATGGCCTACCCTAATCGTTCTCATGGTATTTGGGAAGGAGAAGGCACTACCAAACATTTAAGAACGCTATACACCAATTACTTGAAAGAACATTGTCCCCCAGATGGGAGATAA
Source organism: uncultured Maribacter sp. (assembly GCA_964614665.1). GTDB lineage: Bacteria > Bacteroidota > Bacteroidia > Flavobacteriales > Flavobacteriaceae > Maribacter_C. The sequence continues at coordinate 51,083 of CAZTLZ010000003.1, read as the reverse complement.
AAAATCGTAAACAAGATTAAAATGAAAATAGAAAATCGGTTTCAAGGATACATTAGATTTATTTTACTGGTTTTCTCAATACATAGTACACAATCCCAGAATAACTTTCAAGATAGCTTCAATGTCACTAGTAGCCCCTCAAAAGAGAATATTCGCATTGCCTTTTCAGATGACCTTGGGAACTCGGGACATTTACCCATTTCGATAATTAAAGGAGCTATTGATGGTCCGGTCTTTACAATTGTAGCTGGAGTACATGGTTTTGAATATCCTCCAATAGTGGCCACACAAGAACTTTTGAAAGAAATTCAAGCTGACGAATTAGCGGGTACCATAGTTATTATTCCTGTTAGCATCGTTTTTTTGGATATTCATGGTGGTGACGCCAGTGAAGATCTAATTCCATTTGTATGTTACTATGATAATAAAAATAAATCCGACCAAACCGAAGTGGCCAAGATACTTTCAGAATCAAGCGGATTTGAAGTAAGTTTCATGAAAAAAATGAAACCATATACAACAGTGATATCATCAGGGGATAATGAAAGTTATGCCCATCCAAAGGCGGATGCCATAGGCTGTACAGGAAGATATACCAGAGGTAGCAGACCAAAAGTATTTTCTACCGAGCTGCTCGCTCACAAAATAGTAAAAATGAAATTCTATATGGCCTAATTAACCTGAGAAGTGATGGCGTAATATATATATGTCTCAAATGAAAGAAGCTAAAAAGGGTGCTGATATTTGGGATTCATATGAAATATTATAAAACCATTTATTAATACATCAATGTCTTTACTGAATTGCCTTTATTTAGAAAAGTCATGCTGGGGTCAACATACTTCAGGTTACAGATTATGAGATTATGCTATCTATGCTGTGGCCTCTGCTTCTTCCAATTTTTTTGAGAAATTAGATACAAACTGTTTGAATAACTGGTTGGATACCGTAGATATTAATCTCGAACCAAACTGGGCGATTTTACCGTTAACGGTTACATCCATAATAGCATCTAACTTTACACCTCCTTCATCACGATCAGAAAGGTCTATCGCCATTTTCATTTCAGCGTTTCCGTTTCCTTTTGAATCAACACCGGCACCAGAAATAATAATCTTCCGGTTATCGACATCAATCTCATCATAATAAATATCAGCATCATATTTTACACCCATGGGGCCAAATTTCATACCTACTTTTCCTTTGTAATGGTTATCACCTACTTTTTCGTCTATAGAAACTCCAGGTACGCAATCCATTATCTTTTCTGGGTCGATTAAGTGTTCCCAAACCAAATCAGTGTTTTGCGGTACTTCAAAGGATTTATTTAAGTTTGTTTTCATGAATTAATAAATTTTATGGTCAATCCCCGGAAGAAGGAATCTGTTTAATATTTTGTGAATATTGGGTTTTTCTATTTTACTTCTGAGCTATTCGTCATTTGAGATACGAAAGTAGTCAGAATCATAACTTACTAGCAATTAATTTAAGGGGTAATCATTAAATATATCCTATTTTTTCGACCCTACAAAAGAAAATGGTTTTGTTTAACGATTTAATAATCAATACTGTTATGGTCAATCCTGATGGTATTTCCCATACATAACTCGCTCCTATATTTGGAGATATTATGTACATTTAACCAAATCATACTATGACGTCGAAAATGTATCAGCAGCTCTATTTTGACTACAACGCTACCACTCCCTGCGACAAGGAGGTAGTTGCTGAGATGCTACCTCATTTTCATGAAGATTTTGGAAATCCATCGAGCGGTCATCACCCTTATGGCTGGTTGGCAAAGAGTGTTGTTGAAGATGCCACCATATCCATTTCTAAAAATCTAGGGGTTTCTTCGAGTAGTTTAATTTATACTTCGGGTTCAACGGAAAGTATCAATATGGTGCTAAAAGGTATGGCCCGAAAAATGGAACCAAAGGGTAGGCATATCATTACCACAAAAGCCGAACACAAAGCTGTTTTGGATACCTGTGCCTTTTTAGAAGAAGATGGATTTGAAGTGAGTTATTTGGACGTTGATTCCGATGGATTGATTTCTATGGAAACGTTAAACAAAACCTTGCGTTCTGATACAATTTTAGTCTCAATTTTGTATGCGAATAACGAAACGGGGAACATTCAGCCTTTGGATGAAATTGCAAAATTAACACAGGAAAATGGAAGCTTGTTGTTTTCAGACATGACACAGGCCTTAGGTAAAGTAGATATTTCTCAGGTTTTAAAGTTGGTAGATTTTGCCTGCTTTTCTGGACATAAAGTCTATGGCCCAAAGGGAATCGGTCTGGTATATGTAAAGGATAACGAAGATGGAGATAGCCTTCCAAGTTTTATTCATGGTGGCGGGCAACAAAAAGGACAACGTGGGGGAACGATTAATACTCCCCTAATCGTGGGTTTGGCGAAGGCGATAGAACTTTCCGATCAAAACTTTGATAGGGAAAAACAAAGATTAGAAGTACTTCGCGACAAATTGGAAGCGGGTTTGCTGAAAATTGAGATGGCTATTTCTAACAGTAAAGCTACGCAGCGATTACCCAATACCGTTCATATTTCTTTTCCTTATGTAGATGGTGCAAGTCTGCTAACGGCCTTGGGCAGACAGATTGCCGTTTCGAATGGGTCAGCCTGTAATTCCGCTTCCGTAGAACCTTCACATGTTTTGACTGCCATGGGTATTGAACGTACCTTGGCCTATGCATCTTTGCGCCTGAGCATTGGAAGATACACTACCGAAAAAGATGTTGAAAAGGCTATTGAGATTGTCAAGAGTGAAGTTTTGAAGCAACGAGAGAATAATATTCTTTGGGATCGGAGGACTTGACTTAAATCTAGAGAAGAACACATCATCGAAGTAACAATTTACTCCTCTTACCGTCTTAATCATATCCAGTGGGTAAAACCGTTGCTATGGAAAAACTCAAAAACAAAAAGAATCGAACCAATAGTATTAAAAGGCTAGTTTCGTTCGTGAATAGGCCCAATCTTATTTCGTAACATTCCTCCCGAATTTCCCGAAAAGACACTTAGAATTTCACTGAACAAACTCATGGCAATCTCTTCAGGCGTATTCGCACCGATTTCCAAACCACACGGAGCGTAAATTCGCTGTTGTTCTTCTTCAGAAAACTCGGTTCCTGTTGCCTTGAATTCTCCCATCATTTTATCAAAACGTTTTCTAGGGCCAAGAGAAGCAATATATGGTGCCGGACTTTTAATCAACTGTTGTAAGTTGGCATAATCGGTTTTGTAATCATGTGCCATTAAAATGATAGCGGTACGCTGATCTATTTCAGGTCTAGCTTCCCCATCCTTCAGATAAATGTTACTAACCGACTGTAGTTTTTCCTTTTTGAGTTTTTGAACGTTGCCGACCAAGCTAACATCCCAATCCATCAATTTGGCCATTTCCAACATTGGGTATACATCATAATTATCACCATAAACTGCCAAATGAAATTGTGGTGGAATCAGTTCAATAAAGATGCTGGCTTTTATACCTTCTTCTTCAAAATGATAGGTTTTTGATTTTTTATTTTCCAGAACAGAGCGAATTTTATCTTGAAGGAAACTTCGTAATCCGTCATGTTCGCAATCTTCCAGTGATGCTAAATTTCTGTCGTAATAAAAACTTCTTCCCAAAGGAATTGCATCTATATCCGTATTTAAAGCAGTTACGGTGGCGATAATGTGTTCGCCTCTATCCGAAACACATTTCTGTAACATTTCCAAAGTCGAGGAGTTCTCCGAAATAGGAGAAATCAAAACATCGATAACGCCATTACAGCCTAACCCTACCCCTATTTCATTTTCTTTGGATGTATCATAAGTTACTATTGATGGTTCTTGTTTAAGAATGGCAATTTGAGAACGTTGCAATGCGTCACCTTCAAGACACCCTCCACTAATTCCTCCTTCAAAAACGCCCGATTCAAAAACGAGCATACGAGCACCTTCTCTTCTATAGGAAGATTCTTCAACCCTCACTACCTGGGCGATAGCACATTTCTCGTTAGAGCTTTTAAAAGAATTGAAAAGTTGAAGTATAGATTTAATTTCTTTCATTTCCGTAGCAGTTCTTATTTCTTTCTTAAATATGTCTCCTAATATATCCAAAAATAGCTATATTGACTCTTCTTATCGCTGATAAAAATCATGAAGGATTCCTTTAACAGAACTATAGATTATGTGCGTATCGCGGTAACCGACCGATGCAATTTGCGTTGCTTTTACTGTATGCCGGCAGAAGGTATTTCGTATGAACCAAAAGCTCATTTACTTAGTTATGAAGAGATTACCAGATTACTAAGGATTTTAGGTGACCTCGGCTTTCAAAAAGTCCGGTTTACAGGCGGTGAACCCTTTCTGCGTAAGGACTTCATGAAATTGTTAGAGAATACCGCCAGTTTAGGTGACTTTGAATCCATCCATATTACTTCGAACGGAACACGGTTACAAAAACACATTCCTCGATTGAAGGAATTGGGCATAACCAAAATCAACCTTAGTATTGATTCGCTGAACCAAGAACGTTTTCATAAGATTACACGTCGTGATGATTTTGAAAAGGTTATGCAGACTTTTCATATGTTAGTGGATAATGAGTTCAAAATCAAACTCAATGCGGTAATCATGAAGGGCATCAATACACAAGATATCATTCCTCTTGCCGAACTCGCTAAAGACTACCCTGTCGATGTTCGCTTTATTGAGGAAATGCCATTTAACGGAGGGTATAAAAAGAATCTTGAAATGTATTCCGCCAAGGATATTTATTCAGACTTGAAAACACATTATTCCGATTTAAACCAACTGCCAAATAAACATGGGGATACTGCCACAGTTTATCAAATTCCTGAATACAAAGGTAATATTGGGATTATCGCTGCTTTCTCAAGAACATTTTGTAATACCTGTAACCGACTGCGAATTTCCTCAAAAGGGGAAATCAAAAGTTGTTTGTACGATGATGGCATTTTTAATATTCGCGATTATATGCGTTCTGGTGTTTCAGATGCAGAGTTGACGGCTAAGTTTGAAGAAATTATTCGGTTGAAGCCTAAAGACGGTTTTGAAGCTGAAAAAATGCGTAAATCACCTAAGGAAGCTATGCAAAGTATGAGTAGCATTGGGGGATAACTTAATGGACCCTGCCAGTCATTTTGTGCAGAGTCGAGAATAAGCAGATTGACTAAAAAAAATCCCCGACGCTTCGGGACGTTCAATGTAACAGATGGAGAATACTTTTATCCCATACGAAAAAGCCCTTTCGATTTTAGAAGAACACAAAGGAGACTTTACAATTGAATCTCGAGACTTAGAAGACTGTATTGGCGCTTATCTCGCAGAGGATTTGGTCGCTGACCGTGACTTTCCCCCTTTTGATAGGGTTACCATGGATGGCATCGCAATTGCCTATACCACATTCGAATCAGGAAAAAGAGACTTTAACATAGAAGACACAGCCCCAGCGGGAACTCCTCAAAAAACACTTACAAACTCTGCAAATTGCATTGAAGTGATGACTGGTGCGATAATGCCCAATGGCGTTGATACGGTTATCCGATATGAAGACCTAACGATCGAAGACAATCAAGCGACCATGAATCTTGAAGACCTAAACCACAAACAAAATGTTCACTTCAAGGGAATTGATATTGCCAAAGGAACTGTAGTCGTTCATAAAGGAGAAAGACTATCTAGCGCCGAGATTAATATTGCTGCGGCTGTCGGAAAAGCTTCTTTACAAGTTCGTCAGCTACCCAAGGTGATTATTTTTTCTACTGGTGATGAGTTGGTAGATGTGAATGAAACTCCCGAGTTACATCAAATTCGCAGGTCAAATATTTACGGCATTCAGGCTACACTGAAGGAATGGGGAATTCCCTCTGACCTTCATCATCTTGCTGATGACAAGTCTGAAATGCTGCACGTAATTTCAAAAGCCTTGGAGGATTATGACCTCTTCATATTTACAGGCGGGGTTTCCAAAGGAAAGTTCGACTACCTGCCCGATGTATTGGAAGAACTACGAGTTAAAAAACACTTTCACAAAATTCAACAACGCCCAGGCAAACCTTTTTGGTTCGGCAGTAATGCCAATGGAAAAAAGGTTTTTGCCCTTCCTGGGAACCCTGTTTCTTCATTTGTTTGCGTGTACATGTATTTGCAATTTTGGTTACTGAAGTCTCTTGAAGTTGAACCTCAAATGCTTTACGTCAAACTCAAAAACGATGTAGATTTTAAACCTGACCTGGTATATTTCTTAGAAGCCACTTTAGAAAGTCTATCTGATGGAACGCTTGTAGCTGAAGCTATTAAAGGCAATGGTTCAGGGGATTTCGCAAATCTTGTCAAGACTGATGGATTCTTGATATTACCACAAAATAAGAGTCACTTTTTGGCGAATGAAGTTTATCCTTTTGTATCGTACCGAACGAAATGGTAATGGCCATCAATGGAGATTGTACATGCAGCCTACTCTAAAACCAAGTAATCAATTGAATTCAAGTCCGTCCGTATTGGAAATTCGCGCGATGACCCCCCACCCAAAGAAATAATTGCTTACCCCTATAAGAATTTCATTTTCTCCTTTTTGCAAAGGAAGCTGAAACGAAGTATTCTCAATAGTACATCTTCCCCTAGGCTCTTTCATGCTTGGGGAACCATAATAATTCTTGTCGAAATACAATGGATTACCATTGATAAATACCCAAACTTCATCACTAAAACCCATATCGACTCGTTTTTCCTGAGCTGTTACTGAAGAAATAGTTGTTTTTATCCATGTTAATCTTCTTTCTCCTCCTTCAGTTGCTCCAAATAACCGGGTCAAATTGACCAGTCCTCTACGTTCTGCTTTTAATGGTTTCCATACGGCGGTGCTATCTAATAGGATTGAATCAATTGTATTTAGACTTCTCTGACTATATTTTATTACGTCCCTCCCAAAGGGAAAAACTATGGGGTCAGTGACCAACCAATTCCTGAGATAACGCGAATCGTTATAGGTCGGGTCGTATCCTTCGTTTGAAGTCAGGTCTTCAGTCACATCAGGTCGAACTACAAAATTTGCGTAAACTACATTCCCCGTTAGGGATATAGCACCTGACCTTGTATTTCCTTCCAAAGCGGGAACATGTAAAGCTGCCCGTTGTGCATCATTCACATAAACCTTCATTTGTTTTCCGTTAATAACAAGTTTCACGTGATTCCACCTCCCCTCATAAATCTTTGCAGCGGCTTGATAATCATCAGTAACATCCCACATATTTACTCGATCTAAGACCGGAGCATATTGTAATGTTGTTCTCTTTAAGTCATCCGGAGTCCCAAAATAGCGGATATAAAATTTCTCTGAATTCAGCGTATCACCATCTATTCTAAAATCAATTCCAGGGAAACCCATTCCTTTGAATTCTACATCGAATTCGATGGTTCCATCTGTAAATTCAAAATCCCGAAGCATTATTCCAAAGCCATTATCATCATTGCTGCGAACTGCTGGAAGAGATTTATAATTGAGGAATTCTACATTATCGGTTAGAGCCGCCCAATGTTTTTCACTCATGGGAAATTCGATAGCCTTATTTTTCTTTTGTCCCTTTCTTTGGCCGAAGGTCACATTGACCAGAAATATTAGTAAAAGCCCTAGAAATACTTTTTTCATCATGATGTTCGATTTTAATACTATTTACATTTTAAAAACTAAATTTGATTGACATCAAAATTACTCATGGAGAGAGGGTTTTATAAGCCCGCAACTTGTTCAATCTTGTTTAATTTTGTTCAAACGCCCTTAACATATAAGCCCTTTTTACATTTATGGACAAATCAACTTTATTCATGAAAGACCATTTAGTACAACTCATCGAAGACAAGCTTGGATGGGGAAAGGGTAGCACCTGGGGCAATAAAGATTTTGAAGAACTAGGTGAGCGTATTTTTCAAGATACCCGAAAAAGGCTTAGTGTAACTACCTTAAAACGAATCTGGGGGCGTACCGAGTGGGTGGCAAACCCTAGCATGGCCACTTTGGATATTTTATCTGATTTTGTTGGGTATGAAAATTGGCGAGAATTCGTTCGCTTAAATAAAGAGGCACCGACCAAACATAAAATTTCAAGAAAGTCGAAACCATCCAAAATTTGGGTTCTTGTTCTAATATTAGTCCTAATTGGTTCTTTTTTAGGTTTTCTTTGGAATGGTAATTCCATTGATGATAAGGCAAAAACCATTTACAATGCAGAAGATTTTTTATTTAAAAGCCGGACTATTGGTGAGGGCATTCCTAATTCTGTGGTGTTCGAATATCAAGCAAGCGCAGCCAAGAACGGTGCAAAAATAGAAATACAGCAAGATTGGGATAGGAACAAGCGTACGCAAATTAATAGAAACGACAGTATTGCGACCAGTATATATTATCATCCAGGATTTTTCAAATCCAAACTAGTCGTAGATGATACCATTTTAAAAGAGAATGATGTTTTTATCACTACAGATGATTGGTTGGGTATTATTGAACGTGATTCAGTTCCTATCTATCTGCATCAAGAAGAAATTTATACCGATAGTCTCTTAAGTATTAATCGAGAAACGGTGACTTCATACAATTTGGATGCTAGGACTTCGTCGGTGGTGGTAAGTTTCTATCAAGTAAGAGACTTCGGAGAGCTATACACGAACAGTTTTGAAATGTCGACGACATTAAAAAATGATTTTGATCAAGGAACAAGTGCTTGTCAAAATGTTCAAGTTTATATTCTATATGATGGAGGGGCCATAGGAATTCCGCTATCAAAAAAAGGATGCGTTTCAGGCCTAAACTTGATGACCTTTGAAGATTTCATTGACGGCAAGAAAAATGACCTTTCCGGTTTTGGGGTGGACTTTAAAGACTATATTAATTTAAAGTGCGTATCCGAAAATCAACAACTTGAAATTCTAGTAAATAATATGTCGACATATAAGATGAATGTTCCCAATCCTGCTTTAAAAATCAAGGGAATTACCATTCATTTCGAGGGTGCTGGTTCTGTAAAAAATGTGGAATTCAGAAAGGATGCAGAAATTGTTTACCAATCTGATTTTTCGAAATTATAGTACATTTTCAAAACTCCAATCGTAACCCATTCACTAATAAGACCCGTATTCCAACAATCAAAACTAAAATAGCCGTAACAACTTTAATTCCATTACCTGTCAATTTACTTAGGCTTAGACGAATACCGATTTGACCTCCAATAAATACAGCAATTAGTAAACCTATTGCTTCTACCCATGGGAGTTCGAAAGTGCCTTTCGTGAAATATCCTCCAACACTAGAAACAGAGTTCACCAAAATAAAAAAACTGGCTAAAGCTGCAATTTTAATGGATTTATCCCATTTCATATGATTTAGAATTGGAGCCAAAAAAATTCCGCCACCAATACCAACAAGCCCGGAAAGAAGTCCAATTCCCGCACCTAGAAGATAAGTAACATAAAGCGGGTAATTCGGGTTCGTTTCTTCCGATTTTTTTCCTTTTAATGTTTGAAATATCAGAGCCAAGGCTGAAATAATCAATGCGCCCCCGAGAATTATGAAAAACGTACTTTCAGAAAGGCGAAATCGTGCACCCAAAAAGGCCATTGGAATGCTAGTAATGATAAAAGGTAGAAATTTCTTAAAATCTAGATATCCATTCTTCCAATAGAGATAGCTGCTACTGGAAACCACTACTATATTACAAATCAAGGCTGTACTTCGAATTGCAAAGAAGCTCGTGAATACCAATGCCAATACCGCCAAATAACTAGAACCACCTCCGAAACCAACTGAGGAATACAAAGTAGCAATGACCAAAAAAGCCAACATTAACAATACAAGTTCGGGAAGGGCTAAGAGCATGTGGCCAAATACTGGTTTAGGCCTCCTAAAATACTAAAAAGCGAACTGTCAGGGTACTGCTCTTTCAATTGTTTCAATGCAGTTTCGCTTCGCTTTCCTGATTGGCATAATAAATAAACCGGAATCGAAAAGTTGATTTTGCCTGAAGTGGTTTCCAGCTCATTTAGGGGAATATTAATAGAATCTGGAAGATGATAATTTTCAAATTCTTCGGCCGTACGGACATCAACAATTTGGGCATTGTCAGCTAGAAGTTTTTGTAATTCTTCGGAAGCGACCGTAGGAACAATTTCACATGGATTATTCCATTCGTAAAAATCTTGTAGCTCTTTAATTTCAAGATTCTCTGGTTGTATTTTGAATTTTATTTTTTGATACGATTGGTTGAGCCCATCGAAAATCAAGAGTTTCCCCGAAAGCACTTCTCCAATTCCAGTAAGCACTTTTATGGTTTCCAAAGCTTGCAGATTACCTATGATTCCAGGAATAATTCCCAAAACACCATGCTCATTGCAATTAGGAACCTCATTTTCCTTAGGCATATCTGGAAAAAGACAACGGTAGGTAGGTCCATCCTCGAAATTAAAAACACTTACCTGCCCCTCGTAACCATGTAACGCACCATAAACAAAGGGTTTCTTTAATATTACACAAGCATCGTTCACTAAATAGCGAGTCGGGAAGTTATCAGAAGTATCAACTACAATATCATAATCCACTATAATTTCAAGAGCGTTTTTGGTAGTTAAAAAAGTATTGTGAACTACAAGTTCGCCTTCTGGGTTTTGCGCTTTTAGTTTTTCTCGTGCTGCAATTACCTTGGAATCACCCACATCACCTTCTCCGTACAGTACTTGGCGGTGCAAATTGGTTATGGAAACTACATCATGGTCTACAATTCCAATCTTACCAACGCCCATAGCGTTGAGATAAGTCAGAACAGGTACGCCAAGTCCGCCGGCACCAATAACCAAAACCTTTGCCTGTGTCAGCTTTTGTTGCCCTTCTAAACCGAAATTTTTTAGGGTCGTCTGGCGTATGTAGCGATTTTTGTTCATTAGACTAATATAGAAAAAAGGTATGAGCTCATGCCCTCAGGAGAGGGGAGCTTTTTTGTTTTTAAAAAATCAAAAGCTAATTTGCTTCCAGTTTTTCCAAAGCTTCTTTGTATTCCTCCTCCGAATTAGCATTCAACAATACATTTTCGTCTTTCGGAAACACCAACTTGGTATCGTGATTGATTAAAAACTTTCTAGGGCAAGTGCCAACTCCACTTTCCAAATACTTAAGGGAATCTTCAAAAGCATGTGGTTCCCAAATAGCACATAGCGGTTCTGGTAATGGGTTCTCTTTTAAGGCAAAAGCCGTTGCTTGTTTGGTAGCATCCCTTTGGGATATCAATTCTTTTAGAGCATTCACATCCATTAACGGAAGGTCACAGGCTAAAACCAGCCAGGCCGCTTCTGGACATTCTTTATGGGCGGATATAAGACCATTATAAGGACCTCTAAATTCGTTTAGGTCCACAATAGTTTGCATTCTAGATGGCAACTCCGCTTCCTGCTCTTCTCGTAGGCTTATAAATGTTTCTTCGCAAACCTGACTCAACAAATCGTATAAATATTCGCGTTGTGGAACACCATGGTATTTTATCAATCCCTTATCGGTTCCCATTCGGGTACTCTTACCTCCTGATAGAACAAGACCGTACAATTTAGCGTTTGAAGTCATTCTTCCCTCCTGTTTTTTGTTCTAATTGTATTTCTGAAATTCTGATGTCATGAGACAGTGCCTTGCACATGTCATAAATGGTCAATGCACTTACCGAAACTCCTGTTAGAGCTTCCATCTCAACACCGGTTTGTTCCTTGCACTTCACTTTACACACAACTTGAAGGGTATGATCAACGGGAGTAATATCTATCTGCACTTTAGAAAGGTTAAGTTGATGGCAAAGCGGAATCAATTCAGCGGTCTTCTTAACCGCTTGAATTCCCGCAATAACCGCAGTCTGAATAATGCTTCCCTTATGGCCTAAAAAATCTTGAGAGGCTAAGGTGTCAAAAACATCAGAAGGAAAAAACACCTTTCCTGAGGCGGCTGCAGTTCTTACACTTGTCTGCTTGTTTGACACATCTACCATTGAAGCCTTTCCAGTTTCGTCTATGTGTGAAAGTTCTTTTGACATTTCTCTTGGGATTAATTTGCAGCTACAGTATTCAAAGCAAACTCCACAGCTTTTTCAGCATGAATTTTGGTAGTGTTAAATGTTGGAATAGACACATCAGAAGGTTCAATTAACAGTGGTATTTCAGTACAACCCAAAATAACACCTTCCGCTCCTTCATTTATTGCTTCATTTATTATTCGCACATATTCACTTCTTGATTCTGGGTTTATTTTGCCTTGAACCAGTTCCTCATAAATGATATCATGTACAATTTCTCTGTCGTCAACATTTGGAATTAGGGTTTCAACTCCGAAATTCTTAGCTAGAATATTTTTAAAAAAATCTCTTTCCATTGTGAACTTCGTTCCTAACAAGAGTACTTTATCCAGCTTATTTTCCTTTATTTTTTCACCCGTCGCTTCGGCAATATGTAGCAATGGGATATCAACGGCTTGATTTATTGCATCACTGCATAAATGCATCGTATTGGCACAAATAAGAAGTATTTCAGCATTGGCATTCTTTAAATTCGTTGCTGCGGAAACCATTTTTGTATCAAGGGTGTCCCAATCGTTTTCAACTTGTAATGCATGTATTTCTGAAAAATCAACCGATTCTACGACACATTTGGCCGAATGAAAACCGCCCAAAATCTCACGTACTTTTTCATTTATCATTTTATAATAAATCTGAGTTGATTCCCAACTCATACCCCCAATCAATCCAATTTTTTTCATACTATACTATTACGGATGAGCAGACACCCAAACTGTTTTGTTTTCAAATAGCTCTTTTTTCCAAATAGGGACGGTCTCTTTCAAGGTATCGATCAAATAGCGACAAGCCTCAAAACAGGCATCACGATGTGCAGATGAGGCTCCGACCACCACCACAGGTGCTTCCACCTTTTTGAGTCCGATAGCATGTCGGATAATTACCTTATTCAACTCCCACTTTTCAATGGCTTCAGAGGCAATCTTACCCATTTCTTTAAGCGCCATTTTCCGATACGTTTCAAACTCAAGAGAAACCACTTCCTCTCCTTGCGTAAATTCACGAACGGTACCAACGAAAACACAAATACCTCCACTTTGCGCATCGGATAATTCCGTGAACACTTGAGAGGTATCTATTGTATCTACTATTTCAATTATCTTCTTATCCACCACTTACAGGGGGAATAATGGCTATTTCATCATTCCTATCCAAAGGTACATCATCTTGAGCATATTCACTATTTACTGCAACAGCCAAAGAAGACAATTTACTGAACTCGGGATAGGTTTCAGAAATCATCTTTTTCAATTCGAAAACCGAACTTGGTACTTTATCAGTTTCTGAAAACTTTAGTTGAGATTCTCCGACAATATCCTTTGCAATTCCAAAAAGTAATACATTCATTGGTAATTATCCTAGAATTGGTTTTGAGTTCATGTTACTCACAAAAGGTTGCTTATACAGCCTATTGCCAGTAGCTTTTTTCATCGCGATTGCAACAGCTGCCCCTGCTGGAGGAAGCGTTGGCTCACCCAGTCCTGTAGGACTCAATGTATTCTTTACAAAATGTGTTTCGACAATAGGGGTTTCATTCATTCGAATCAAACGATACTTGTCATAATTATTACTTGTTCCCATTCCATTTTCAAAGGTAAAATCAGCATACATTGAATGGCCAACACCATCAATAGCCCCCCCTTCGATTTGGTTTTTAGCACCTGACGGGTTTACAACAATTCCACAATCAACAGCCACGGTAATTTTCTTGACCACAGGTTGATCACCTTCCATTACCACATCGGCGACTTCAGCTACATGAGTGTTGTGGCAATAGTAGGCACAAACGCCTTGATATACACCATCTTTGGGTGTTCTGTACCCAGATTTCTCAACCACCAGCTTTAAAACATCTTGTAATCGTTCGGCAGAATACTGAATTCTATCGTCGGTTGTTCCTTTTACTTTCTCCAACAAATCCAATCGCATTTGCACTGGGTCTTTTTCAGCAATCTCTGCAAGCTCATCCAAAAAGGCCTGTTCAGCATATGAAAGGAAGTTGGTGTAGGGAGCTCTCCATGCCCCTGTTGTGATATTACTATCATATTTGGCAACATCTATCTGATAATTTTCAATCGCACCCGCAGGGAAGAAATTCGGAATCAATCCATACATATTGCTATCTACAGCAGCTTCTTTCAAATGATATCCGGTAATCTCACCTTTCTTGATCGAAGCTGCGATACGATATTTAATAGCTGGGCGGTACACCCCGGTCATCATATCATCTTCTCTGGTGGAAAATACTTTTACAGGTCTTCGAATCTTATCTGAAATTTCTGCAGCTTCGTAAACGAAATCCCCATAAAGCCTTCTTCCGAAACCACCACCCATTCTGGTCATTTCCAATCGAATATCCTTTTCATCTCTGCCCAACAAGGTGGCTACAGTACTTGCTGCCGAAGCTGGAGTCTGAACAGGGCCAACCAAATGTATTTTAGAATCCGTAACGTTCGCGTAGAAATTCATCGGCTCCATACAATTGTGTGGAAGAAACGGGGATTCATAGGTTCTCTCCACAACCTTGTCCGCTTGGGCAAATGCTTTTTTCACATCTCCATCTTTGCGCAGGTTGGTAAACTCTTTACCATCCAACAAATTCATCAAGAGTTGATCATGTGCCTTGGTATTTTCCATAGGTGAACCCTCTGTCCATTTTGCTTTAAGTGCTTTTTTTCCTTTGATGGCCGCCCAACTATTTTCAGCAATGACCACCACCTTCTCGCTTTTCGGTAACCGCACCGACCAGTCGATTTGCTCCATACCCAACATTTTTATGGCTTTCTCACCTATAGTAACCACATCGATTACTCCCTGAACCGCTTTTGCATCCGCAGCATCGTAAGACTCCAGAACTTGTCCGAATGCAGGTGGACGCAATACCGAGGCGTAAACCATTCCATCAGCTTTATAGTCCAAACCAAAAAGTGGTTTTCCGGTAATAATCTTCTCAATATCAACATTACCTACATCAGTACCGATCAGGGTATAGTCTTTGGGGTCTTTTAGTTTCACATTTCCTGCAACACCTACACCAGACTCATCCTTAAACTCGGGGTTTTCCGATTTGTCTTCTTCCCCTTCAACACCTTCAGATTCAGGAATCTGCAATAATGCAGCTTCTTTGACAACATCACCATATCCTAATGTCTCGCCTTTTCCATTTGTTATAACACCTTGCTTCGCCGAACATTCGGAAGGCTCAACACCCCATCTGGCCGCAGCAGCATTTACTAACAATTGACGTGCCGTTGCTCCTGTTTGACGCAGGGCATCCCATCCAAAACGAATTGACTGACTACCACCCGCAACTTGACGTATATAGTTTTGTGTATCAAGAATTCCTTGAACCACATTTACATTCTTCCAGGGTACATCAAGTTCTTCAGCTATAATCATTGGCATTGAGGTTTTGACACCTTGACCAATTTCTGGATTTGGTGAGAATATGGTTACCATACCTTCGTCGGAAATTTTGATGAAAGCATTAAAGTCATTATAATTAAGTTTGGAGATATCTACCGGCATTTTCACATTATCCTTACAGGCTGTGAAAAAGTTGAAACCAATTAATAATCCTCCACTGGCGAGCGAAGAGGTTCTTAAAAAAGACCTTCTGCTAAATTTCGTTGATATTGTTGTTGACATAATTTTCGATTTTTAGATTAGGCCATTTTTTTCTCTGCGGCCATCACAACGGCATTTTCAATTCGGTTGTACGAGGCACAGCGGCAAATATTACCATGCATAGCGGTTCGAATTTCCTTCCTAGACGGATTCGGGTTCTTTTCTAAAAAAGCTGAAGCTGTCATGATTTGACCAGCCTGACAGAATCCACATTGTGGAACATCGACTTCCTTCCAAGCCTCCTGAACAGGGTGCGAACCATCCTCTGATAACCCCTCAATCGTAGTAATTTCTTTTCCGTCCAATTGTGAAACCTGCAATTGACAGCTACGCATAGCATTACCATCAATATGAACGGTACAAGCTCCGCACTGCCCAATTCCACAACCATACTTTGTCCCTACCATGTTCATTTGGTCACGTAGTGCCCAAAGTAATGGTGTATCTTCAGCGGCCTCAATAGATTGAGAACTACCATTAATCTTTAAATTGTACGTTGGCATTTTCTTTATGTATTAAGTTCGTAAATTTAATAAATGCTATTCCCTGGTCTTGCTAGCTATAGGGAGGGAAAGTCTAAATAAAGCCCTTTGCAAACGGCAAGAACTTCTAATTTACGGAAAAATACATGCGTTCTATTTTTTGATTACCCTTTTTTAACCTTTTTTTAAGTTAAAACTTATTCCATTTTGTCCTTAACAATTCTAGCTCGTGAGGGTTTTACAAAAAAATCGGTTGGTAGGGCAGTTACGGTCAAACTGACATTTTCAAAATTTCGAGGCTCTCTAGCACTTTTAATCGTTCTACCTTCATAGTCGTGCCAGGTTAGAGATTTGGGTAGAAGCAACTCTTCAACGTTCATCCAATCATTGTAGTGAATCCATTTTACATTGTCTGATTTCTCACCACTTCTAAAGGTTACCGTGTAGCCCAACCATTCCATTCGAAAACTTTCAGAGTTATAATAAACATAGTATTCGTCCTTTGCCGATAGTCCCACTCCATCGTCATAACTGATTCTAATTCCCGGATATGAAGTCCCTTCAAATTCTAAAGGTTCCGCTTCCGTATAATTGATTCCCTCATCAGAAAGAACAAAAGGCATTGCATAGAAATAGAACATAAGGTTATGATAAAAAACAGCATCGCCTTTATATGCCTCATTTTCATCAAGTAGCCAAATTTCTGTTCCATTAGACCCCATCGAAATATCGGGCATTTCTATTTTTTCATTTCTGGAACGCAAATCAATAGTCTGTTTTTCAATTCCCTTTCCATTTGTCATTTCGAATGAAAGTGTTCTTTTATTTTTCCAAGTTGCAAGTCCACCATGTGCATCAAAAACCTTTTTCAACGATTCTGGGTACTTTGAATCATCAATCTTAACTGCCATTTTCGATGCTTCGGGTTCTGCCCTCATTTCTCTAGGGACTTCTTTACAAGATAAAACCGCGATGCAAAAAACTGATACTACTACTAATCTCATGTTTACTTTTTTAGGTTGCCCCCTTCGTCGGAACTATAGTAATTAAATTACTTTTGTATCGATGAACGAAATTAAGGAAATAAGTAGTCTTCAAAATCCGTTGGTTAAAAAGGTTTTGCTACTCAAGGAAAAATCTCGGGAACGTAAGAAAGAAGGTCTATTTGCTTTAGAAGGGCAACGCGAATTGGAATTGGCCCTAAAGGGGGGCTACAAAATTCAGACACTGTTTTTCTACGATTCCATTATTTCGGAAAAAGAAATTCGTAATAGAATAAATGGACTGGAAGTTTCACCCGATTTAGTTTCTGTTTCGAAAGAAGTGTATCAAAAACTAGCTTACCGGGAGACCACAGAAGGTCTTTTGGCAATTGTAGAATCCAAATCGCATCGATTGGAAAAATTACATTTCCAAACCAACAATCCTTTAATCTTGATAGCCGAGGCACCTGAAAAACCAGGAAACATCGGTGCCCTTTTGCGCACAGCCGATGCGGCAAATTTAGATGCGGTTATTATTGCAAATCCTAAAGGAGATTTATACAACCCAAATGTAATTCGTTCAAGTGTAGGCTGTATTTTTACTAATCAAATTGCTACCGGAAACACGTCGGAAGTCATTGATTTTTTGAAAAACAAAGGTATTGCCATCTATTCTACCGCGCTATCCGCAGCCACTCCATATACTGAAATCGATTTCTCCAAGGCTTCGGCAATCATCGTAGGCACAGAGGCTACAGGACTTACTGGCGCATGGCTTACTAATTCAGCTCAAAATATTGTGATTCCCATGCACGGGGAAATAGATTCAATGAATGTATCGGTATCTGCAGCAATTGTTATCTTTGAAGCCTTGCGACAAAGGGAGGGGTAACAATCCATCGCACATAAGCCAAACATCAAAAAACAAAAAAATTGAATACATTATTCTATACTATAATAGCTATTCTAGTACTCCAATTTTTGGTCGAAACCGTTCTGGATTATCTGAATGCAAAACACTACAGTGACCCTATTCCAGAAGACCTCGGAGATGTCTTCGACCCAGATGAGTACCAAAAATCTCAAGAATATCAAAAAACAAACTATCGCTTTGGACTACTAAGTTCAGTCTTTTCCATAACCCTAATGTTTGTATTTTTGATTTTTGGAGGATTCGAATGGGCGGACCAATTAGCCCGGAGTTTTAGTAACAATAGTATCGTAATCACCTTAGTATTTTTTGGAATTATTATGATAGGCAGTGACATCTTATCCACTCCCTTTTCCTATTATCAAACCTTTGTAATCGAAGAACGTTTTGGTTTTAATAAATCGACCAAGAAACTCTTTTTTGTCGATAAACTAAAAGGATGGCTTATGATGGCCATTCTTGGTGGCGGAGTGATAACACTTGCGATGTGGTTCTATCAATGGGCAGGTCCTAACTTTTGGCTATATGTTTGGGGGTTGGTAACAGGCATTATCATTTTTATGAACTTGTTCTACAGCAAATTGATTGTGCCGCTTTTCAATAAGCAAACCCCTTTGGAAGATGGAAGTCTCAAAAGCAAAATCGAAGCCTATGCTACCAAGGTTGGGTTTGAACTAAAAAATATCTTTGTCATCGATGGTTCAAAAAGGTCTACCAAGGCAAATGCTTATTTCTCAGGTTTTGGAAGGGAAAAAAGAGTTACGCTCTTTGACACGCTAATCAAAGACTTGGAAGAGGAAGAAATTGTCGCCGTACTCGCACACGAAGTGGGTCACTATAAGCGGAAGCATATCATCTTCAATTTAGCGGCCTCTATTCTTGTTCTTGGACTTACGCTGTTCATTCTGTCTTTGTTTATTAATAACCCTGAGGTTTCAAGAGCCATTGGTGTTACCCAGCCTAGTTTCCATGCTGCACTAATTGGATTTGGAATTTTGTATAGTCCCATCTCTGAATTGACAACTTTGATAATGAATTTCCTTTCCCGAAAATTTGAATATCAGGCCGATGACTATGCTAAAAACACTTTCGCGGCAATGCCCTTGATTACTTCCTTAAAAAAGCTTTCAAAAAACAGTTTGAGTAATCTCACACCCCACCCTGCCTATGTTTTCATGCACTATTCACACCCTCCACTTATTGCCAGAATAAAGAACCTTAAGGCATAATTTTTGTTGTGTAGTCTGTAGGATTGTGGTAATTTTAATATAGGATGACAACGATTGCAATAGAACAAGAAAACAAAGAGATTGCCAAGCAATATAAGGAATTGCTTCGCATCAGCTACCAGACCTTGTCTGCCGATGACAAGAAACTGTTGCGTTCTGCATTCGAAATTGCCGTTGATGCTCATAAAGACCAGCGTAGAAAATCTGGGGAGGCCTATATCTTTCACCCGATAGCAGTAGCAAAAATAGTTGCTTCCGAAATAGGTCTTGACGCAACTTCAATTGCTTCAGCTCTTTTGCATGACGTTGTTGAAGATTCAGAATATACCTTAGACGATATTGAGCGGATGTTTGGTGAAACAATCGCAAGAATTGTTGATGGTCTTACTAAAATAGCGCACCTAAAAAAGGACATGAATATTTCACAGCAAGCGGAAAATTTCCGAAAAATGCTGCTGACCCTTCATGATGACGTGCGCGTCATTATCATTAAAATTGCGGACCGCTACCACAACATGCTTACAATGGATGCCATGCCTGAGCACAAACAGGTACAAATGGCTTCGGAGACATTGTATATATATGCTCCCCTCGCACATCGAATAGGACTCTATAATATAAAAACGGAACTCGAAGATTTAAGCTTGAAATATACTGAACCAGACGTATATCAAGACATCAAGGGTAAAATAGAGGATTCTAAAGAAGTACAACAAGCCTATATAGATGCCTTCTCAGCTGTAATTGACAACTCTTTAAAAAAGGAGGGACTTGACTATGTCATTAAAGGCCGTATGAAGTCTATTTTCTCAATGCGCCGAAAGATGAAGGCCCAAAATGTCGGCTTTAATGAGATTTATGACAAGTTTGCTATTCGCATTATCTATAAATCCAATGAGCAGAATGAGAAGTTCTTGGCTTGGAAAATATATTCCATAGTTACGGATCACTTTAGACCAAACCCAGTACGATTGCGAGATTGGATCTCTTCACCTAAATCTACGGGTTACGAAGCCCTGCATATTACCGTAATGGGGCCAAAAGGCAATTGGGTAGAGGTGCAGATAAGAAGTGAGCGTATGCATGAAATTGCTGAAAAAGGCTATGCAGCACACTTCAAATACAAACATGGCGAACAAAAGGAACAGGGCATTGAGGTCTGGCTCAATAAGCTACAAGAAGCTTTGGAAAATTCATCTACCAATGCTGTAGATTTCGTAGAAGAGTTCAAACTCAATCTCTATTCCAAAGAAATATTCGTCTTTACGCCCAAGGGTGAATTGAAATCATTACCTAAAGGTGCAACCCCTCTTGATTTTGCTTTCAATATTCATACTGAGGTAGGTATGCGTACCCGAGGAGCTAAAGTAAATGGCAAATTGGTTCCGTTAAACACGACTTTGCATAGTGGCGATCAAGTAGAGATTATCACTTCTGATCAGGCCAAACCCAACCAAAACTGGTTAGACTATGCAACTACTGCTCGTGCTAGGGCAAAAATAAAATCCTCGTTACGCGAAGAAAAGAAAGAAATTGCTCTTGATGGCAAAGAAGTTTTACGAAGAAAACTGAAATCACAAAAAATAAACCTGAATGAAGATACCATCAACAAAATGGTCATTTTCTTCAAACTGAAAACGAGCTTAGACCTGTTCTATAGAGTAGGTATTGGTGCGATTGACAACCAAATGATAAAGGATTTTGCCTCTTCCTATAGCAATGCTTTTATCAGTTTCTTCAAGAATAAAATTCGCCGAAATCCGGTTCCAGAGGAAATCAACAAAGATGAAATCACCTCTAAATATGACATGCTGGTATTTGGCAAAGAGGAGGATAAACTAGACTATACCCTTTCAAAATGCTGTAATCCTATTCCTGGGGATGACGTATTCGGTTTCATAAGTGTTTCCGAAGGCATTAAGGTGCATAAAAAGAACTGCCCTAATGCCATTCAGTTGCAATCGAATTATGCTTATCGAATTATTGCCGCAAAATGGATTGATTCCACCCAAGAAGAATTCCAAGCCGAAATCAAACTTGCGGGAATTGACAATCTTGGATTAATCAGTGAGATTACAGATGTAATTTCAGGTAACATGCATGTAAACATGCGCAATCTCAATTTCAATACGGATGGCGGAACTTTCGCCGGAAATATTACGGTGGTGGTAAAAAACAAGTCCATACTCAAAAAATTGATTGAGAACTTAAAACAAATTAACGGGATAGATAAGGTCACCCGAATTTAAACGATACTTCAGGCTGATAACTCACATCCTCAGGGTAAAATGTTCACTTTCTGTTGATAAAACACACTTCCAGTAGAAAGAATTTAGATGTACCTTTGTGAATTGTCTAGTGGAATATCTAATTTATGGCATCCAATAAAAATCAGGAAATAGTAAAAAATGTATTTACCTCCTTTTTGGAGGAAAATGGGCATAGAAAAACTCCTGAGCGTTATGCTATTCTTCAGGAGATTTATGATAGTGATAACCATTTTGATATCGAATCACTTTACATCAAAATGAAGAATAAGAATTACCGGGTCAGCCGAGCTACACTCTATAATACCATAGAACTTTTATTGGATTGTAAATTGGTGCGGAAGCATCAATTCGGCAAGAATCAAGCTCAATATGAGAAGTCATATTTTGACCATCAACACGATCATGTTATCCTGACCGATACGGGTGAGGTGGTGGAATTTTGCGACCCCCGGATTCAACTGATAAAGAAAACAATTGAAGAAGTGTTTGATATCAAAATCAATAACCATTCACTTTATTTTTACGGAACAAAAAACTCGACGCCGAAGAAGGCGGAAGCAAAAGAAAATACAAACAACTAACCAAAAGTATTAATGGCGGTAGATTTATTGTTAGGCCTGCAATGGGGTGACGAAGGAAAAGGAAAAATTGTTGACGTACTTACTAAAAACTATGATATTATCGCCCGTTTTCAAGGAGGACCGAATGCTGGTCACACCCTAGAATTCGATGGAATCAAGCATGTACTCCATACAATACCTTCGGGCATTTTCCACAAAAATGCGATCAATGTCGTTGGTAATGGTGTGGTAATCGACCCTGTCATTTTCAAGAAGGAACTCGATGCCTTAAAAAAGTTTGACCTAGATATCAAATCGATTTTGCTGATTTCTAGAAAAGCACATTTGATTTTACCCACCCATCGTTTGCTGGATGCCGCATCCGAAGCCTCAAAGGGTAAGGCAAAAATAGGTTCTACCTTAAAGGGAATTGGCCCCACCTATATGGATAAAACCGGTAGAAACGGAATGCGCGTGGGTGATTTGGAATTAGACAATTGGAAAGAAAAATATAGGGCCCTTGCAAACAAGCATGAGGCCATGATCGATTTTTATGATGTAGATATTCAATACGACCTCAAGGATCTGGAAGAGCAGTTTTGTGAAGCTATAGAGGAATTAAAAGAATTGACCTTTATTGATAGTGAAGAATATCTATATCAAGCCCAAAAACAAGGCAAAAAGATTTTGGCCGAAGGTGCTCAAGGCTCCCTGTTGGATATTGACTTTGGAACATACCCTTACGTTACTTCTTCAAATACTACGGCAGCAGGTGCTTGCACCGGCTTGGGTGTTGCACCTAATCAGATAGGTGATGTCAAAGGTATTTTTAAGGCTTATGCAACACGAGTTGGCAGTGGCCCCTTCCCTACCGAACTTTTTGACAAAGATGGTGAAACCATGGGACGCGTAGGTAACGAATTTGGTGCCACAACAGGTAGGCCGCGAAGATGTGGATGGTTGGATTTGGTCGCCTTAAAATATGCCGTTCAGGTAAACGGGGTGACGGAATTAATGATGATGAAGGGTGATGTACTAAGTGGATTCAAAAAACTGAAAGTTGCCACCGCTTACAACTATAAGGGAAAAGAGATTACGCACCTGCCCTACAATATTGAACAGGAAAATGTAACTCCTATTTATAAAGAAATGGATGGTTGGGCGGAAGATCTGACTAAAATGACTACGGTTGAACAGTTTCCGAAAGCACTGAACGAATACATTGCTTTTCTTGAAAAAGAGTTACTAGTACCGATTAAAATCGTTTCGGTAGGGCCTGATAGAACGCAAACCATACACAGATAAAACAAGCCACTTTCGAGTGGCTTTATTGTGAACAGGGCTATCTTAAATCTATGCCAATAGAAGCAAGACTATGGCAAAAAATCCTAATTTTGGGAAAAATCGAATACCAGTGAAAAAAGCACTTTTTCTAGTCGCATTTGCTTTTTGTACTTGCTTGGGATTTTCTCAAATAGAGGTACAAGAAACGGTTGACGATACAACAAGTCGTAAACAAATTAATATTGTTTATGGAGCAAATTTCACTAAAGATGAAATAAACTTTCCTGGTGCTGCCATCTTTAGCAAAGACGATCGTCAAGTACAATTTGAACATGAAGGAGCCGTTCTGTGGTGCGATAATGCTGTTCACTATTTGAAAGAAAATAGATTACGTGCAATTGGTAATGTACGCTTAAAACAGGGTGATTCCGTGACCATGACTAGTGGTAAAATCGATTATGATGGTAATACAAAATTAGCCAAGGCCTTTGAAAATGTAATTTTGGATAGTAAGACTTCCGAAACAGGAAATATGACACTTACGACAGACACTCTTCGTTTTGATCGTGAAAAACAGCAAGCATACTATCAAGATTCTGGTACCATAATAGATTCGGCAAATACGTTAACCAGTAGAATTGGTCGCTATTTTATGGAAATCAAAAAATTTCAATTTTTAGATAGTGTACATATTACCAACCCTCAATACGTCTTGGATTCGGAGCAATTAGATTATTATACTACATCAGACAATGCCTATATGTATGGTGCCTCAACCATTACCGGAGGCACCTATAAAATATACTGTGAAAGAGGGTTTTACCAAACTAAAATCGAGCAAGGCTATGGTATAAAAAATACCCGGATTGACTACAACAATAGAATCATAGAAGGTGATAGTGTCTACTTCGACAAAGCCACCGAATTTGCCTCGGCTACAAACAACATCACTGTCACAGATACCATAAATAATGGTGTTACACGAGCACATTATGCGGAAGTTTTTAAAGCCAAAGATTCTGTTTTTGCCACAAAAAGGGCAGTGACTATCAGTTTGGTCGAACAGGACTCATTATACGTTCACGGAGACACTTTAATGGTGACCGGGCCTCCTGACAATCGAATAGTCAGAGCTTTTAGAAATGCCAAGTTCTTTAAAACCGATATGAGTGGAAAATGCGATTCCATTCATTCTGCTGAAAAAACAGGACTCATTCAATTGGTACGAGACCCTGTGTTGTGGAATGGAGAAAACCAAATGACCGGTGACAGTATCCACATTATATCCAATGTCAAGACGGAGAAATTAGATTCTCTAAAAGTGTTGGAAAATGCATTCATAGTATCTTTGGATAGCATCAGCAAAACGGGCTACAATCAAGCAAAAGGGGTGAATTTGTATGGTAAGTTCATAGAGAACGAACTGAAGATCATCGACCTTGTAAAAAACACCGAAGTCATTTATTACATGTATAATGATGATGAGGAATTAATAGGAATAAATAAGACCATTTGCAGTTCCATAAGAATCACCATGGCCAATAATGATGTTGAAGACCTCACCTTTAGAACCCAACCTGATGGGGATATATTTCCTGAAACCGATCCAGGTTTGGGCAACACAAAACTAGAAGGGTTTATTTGGCGAGGCGATGAGCGTATTTTAACTAAGGATGATATTTTTGATGAAGACGATAATAATATTGAACTGCCAATAATTAGAGGTATTGACAATCCTATTGATATCGATGTTGAAGAAGAGGAGCGTACCAAAAACCCAGGAGATCCAGTCAACAATATTCCCATACCAAACGATGAGGCACCCGAACCGAACAAAAGGCCAAAAGTGCAAAAAGTCAAGGCAGCAAAATTTCAATGAAAGCCGATTTTCTAAAATACCAAGCGCAGACTACATCACATCCCCTCGCAATGGAGGTGTCACATGCCAAGGGAAGTTATATATATGACACCTCGGGAAATGCGCATTTAGACTTTGTCGCGGGCGTCTCTGCGTGTAGCCTAGGACATTGTCATCCAAACATTGTCAATGCAATAACCGATCAGGTCGAGAAATATTTGCATGTCATGGTCTACGGAGAGTATGTACAACAACCTGCTGTAGAATATTCGAAATTATTGGCCTCCCAACTTCCCTCCCCGCTAGAAACTACTTACTTGGTCAATTCTGGTACAGAAGCGATTGAAGGTGCAATGAAACTTGCAAGAAGAGCAACGGGAAGAACCGAAATTGTTGCGGCTCATAATGGCTATCATGGCAATACCCTGGGTAGTCTAAGCATCATGGGTTATGAAGAACGCAAAAGTGCTTTTAGGCCATTACTTCCTGATGTGTCATTCATAGGCTTTAATTCGGAAGTTGACCTAAGTCGAATTACCAAAAAAACGGCAGCGGTGGTTTTAGAAACCATTCAAGGCGGGGCGGGATTCATTCTTCCAAAAAAAGACTATTTAAAAAAGGTAAGACATCGTTGTACTCAAGTAGGTGCCTTATTGATTCTTGATGAGATTCAACCCGGATTTGGCAGAACCGGAAAACTTTTTGCATTCGAGCATTATAATTGTATCCCCGATATCTTGGTGATGGGAAAAGGAATGGCTTCCGGCCTTCCCGTAGGAGCATTTACCGCCTCTAAAGTTTTGATGTCAAAACTTGAGCATAGTCCTAAATTAGGGCACATCACCACTTTTGGTGGCAATCCGGTAATTGCAGCTGCGAGTTTGGCAACTTTGAAAGAGCTTACGAAAAGTAATTTGATTCCCCAGACATTGGAGAAAGAAAAGATGTTCAGAGCTCTTTTGAAACATTCGAAAATCAAAGAAATTCGAGGAAAAGGATTAATGCTGGCCCTGATTATGGAATCGCCCGATCTAGCAACTAAAGTAATTCATGAATGTGCTGAAAAAGGCTTGATTTTATTCTGGCTATTGTTTGAGCCAAAAGCGATTCGTATATCACCTCCTTTGACGATTTCCGAGAAAGAAATCGAAAAGGGTTGCTCTATTATTCTTGAAGTACTAAACCACCTTTAGCAATAAGTTGTTAACTAATTTGTTAATAATATAGCCCAATCTTGGAATTTAAAGTACTTCCAAACCCTTACTTTTAATTCCATAGTTTAACCAAAAGTTCCTATGGCGTTAGAATCTAACGAAAGACCAGGCCGACCCATAGCCAAGTTTGAGTCCATGCTGAAGACAGATGACATCTACTTCTTTGATGCTGAGGATTTTGAGGACATAATTCACCATTATCTAAATAATGGGAAAATAGCTTTAGCTAAAAAAGCCATCAAAATAGGACTGCAACAGCATACTGATTCAATTGAGTTAAAGTTGTTGCATGTTGAAGTACTGGTCTTCGAAAATAATCTAGACCAAGCTGAAGAGCAGCTCGATAAATTACAGCTTTTAGATGCTAGTAATCAGGAAATCTACATACAGCGCGCCAATATTTACTCGAAAAAAGACAACCATGAAGCGGCCATTGCACTGTTGCAAAAAGCCCTGAATCTATCTGCCAATGCCTTCGATATTCATTCTTTGTTAGGTATGGAGTATCTTTTTATGGATGATTTCAAGCTTGCCAAAGAAAACTTCATGAAATGTGTTTCTTTTGATGAGCAAGATTATTCCTCGCTCTATAATGTTATTTACTGTTTTGAATTCTTAGAGGATTTTGATGGTGCAATTTATTATCTCAATGATTATTTGGATCGAAATCCTTATTGTGAGGTGGCATGGCACCAGCTAGGGAAACAGTATTGCGAAAAGAAACTTTACAAAGAAGCTCTAACCGCCTTTGATTTTGCCATTATATCAGACGACACTTTTATAGGTGCCTATTTCGAAAAGGGTAAGGTATTGGAGAAACTGGGCAAGTATGAGGAGGCAATAGAAAATTACGAAACCACTATTAACATTGAAGACCCTACATCACATGCTTACCTTAGAATAGGTAAATGCCATGAAAAGTTGGACAATGATGATATGGCTAAGTATTACTACTATCAAACGGTACACGAAGACCCGCTATTGGATAAAGGGTGGTTGGCCATCACAGATTTTTACTATCAAAAAAAGGATGCTAAAAAGGCTTTGTATTATATCAACAAAGCGCTGAATATTGATGGTGAAAATCCACTTTATTGGAAAAAATGTGCACAAATCAATACTGCCCTGAAGGATTTTCACAAAGCCGATTATGCCTATAAACAAGCTGTTGATTTAGGCAACTATGAATTGGATACATGGTTAAAATGGTCACGGGTAACCTATAAAAACAGAGATTTGGGGGCCACCATTCAAATATTGACCCAAGGCAAAGAGTTTTACCCGGAAAATGCAAAACTTCCTTACTTACTTGCAGGCTATCAACTCATGGTCGATGATCCGATAAATGCCCGTATCACATTGATCGATGCCTTAAAATTAGATATTGAAAAAGTATTCATCTTCGAAGAAGAATTTCCCCAGTTTGCGGAAACCGAATGGACATTGAATATAATCTCTGATATCAAAAAGGCATCCAGATAAAAGGTTTATTTTTGTCCTACTTGCCCGCATCCAATGAAAAATCAAAACTTTCTTCATTATTTTTTTATTACTCTTAAAGGTATGGCAATGGGTATTGCCGAACTGGTTCCGGGTGTTTCAGGAGGTACCATAGCTTTCGTGGCGGGTATCTATGAGGAATTTATTACTTCTCTTAACAACATCAATCTTACTACCTTCCAAACCCTACGAAAAGACGGTTTCCAGGCTTTTTGGAAACAGTTGAACGGTAACTTTTTATTAGCGCTGTTTTCAGGAATGCTAATTAGCATCATCTCATTTTCAAAATTGATAAAGTGGCTTCTTGAGTTTCACCCAATTGCGATATGGTCTTTCTTTTTCGGTCTTGTGCTCGCTAGCATTATCTTAGTAGGCAAAGCAATTCAAAAATGGAATGTACTTTCAATCTTATTGTTGCTAGGCGGTGGTATTGTCGCGTACTATATTACAACACTTCCCCCTTCAGCGAATGCTGATAGTCTTCCCTATCTATTCATGTCCGGAGCAATAGCGATTTGTGCAATGATACTTCCGGGAATTTCAGGTGCCTTTATTTTGGTACTTCTTGGATCCTATAAAACTGTTATAACCGCTGTTGACGACCGAGATTTTAAAATCATAATTACGGTAGCTTTAGGCTGCCTGGTTGGTTTATTGAGTTTTGCCAAGCTCCTAAAATGGATGTTCAACCACCAAAAAAGTATCACGTTAGCTATTCTTACAGGATTCATTGCGGGTTCTTTGAATAAAATATGGCCCTGGAAAAAAGTTATCAATACCAGAACCATAGGAGAAAAAGTTATAGTAATTGACGAAAGTATATCACCATTCGCTTTTGATGGAGACCCGCAATTAACATCCGCAATAATTGCCGCCATCTTTGGTTTTTCGCTTATTTTTATACTTGAAAAAGTAGCCTCAAAAGAATAAGCACTCCACTTTATGAATGAACAAAGGTCATTTTCTGACAAGGTTTTTTTAGTCATAAAAGGCCTTTGTATGGGCGCTGCAAATAAGGTACCTGGAGTATCAGGAGGTATTGTAGCCTTCGTAGGTGGGTTTTATGAAGAGTTCATTTATTCACTCCAAAAAATTAATGGTAAAGCCTTCAAATTACTTTTCGGGGGCAGATTCAAAAGCTTTTATCGCTACATCAATGGCACATTCCTATCACTTCTGATTTTTGGCATGCTAGTCAGTTATTTCAGTGTTTCAAAAATATTGGACTACTTTCTTGAACGTAAGGAGCTGTTCGTATGGGCTGCCTTTTTCGGTATGATTCTAGGATCAATTTATTATATAGGAAAAGATTTTAAACGGTGGGATAAACGAACCATACCCGCTGGAATTATTGGCCTAATTGTCGGCATTTCCATCAGTTTTTTGAGCCCCGCAACACAAAATGACAATCTTTTGTTCATCTTTCTTTGTGGTGTTATAAGTGTTTCGGGTATGACACTACCCGGTCTTTCAGGCTCGTTCATATTAATTCTACTGGGTAATTACGTGCTACTCTTAGTCGATTCGGTCAATGCGCTCTATGATACCATGGCAGAAATTATCAAAGGTGATTTTAGCTTTGTCAAGAATTCCGAACGTTTGAATACGCTAAAAATATTGACCGTATTTACAACGGGTTCAGCTGCAGGACTTGTTACACTATCTCACATTTTAAGTTACGTTCTAAAACATTATAGACATATTACAACGGCGGTTATCCTCGGTTTCATCACTGGGTCATTGGGCGTCGTCTGGCCATGGAAAAAAACTATTATTAAATTTGACTCCAACGGCAATGCCCTATTAGACTCAAATGGAAAGGCCATAATAGAAAACTATGAGCGTTTTCTCCCTGATTTCAGCAGTTCAGAAACATGGTGGGCATTCTTTTTTGTTTTGGTGGGGATTGCTATTTTACTAGGATTGGATTGGTATGGAAAAAACAGAAAAAAACAAATTTAGATTCGGTCTTGTTGGTCGTGATATTTCATATTCTTTCTCACGAGGATATTTTTCCGAAAAGTTTTCAAAATTACAATTGAAACACTATTCTTATGAAAACTTCGACCTTCAAGAAATAACTCAATTCAAGGAAGTCATTCAAAGTAATGCGACAATCAAAGGTTTGAATGTGACCATTCCCTATAAGGAACTTATTATTCAGTATTTGGATGAGCTTGATTCCGAAGCAGAAAAAATTGGGGCAGTGAACACCATAAAGTTTACCTCAAAAGGACTTAAGGGGTTTAACACAGATGCCTACGGTTTTAGAAAATCGCTTGAGCCATATTTAAAAAAACATCACAAGAAAGCTTTGATCTTAGGTACAGGTGGTGCTTCAAAAGCCATAGCTTTTGTGCTTGATGAACTTGGTATTGATTTTTCTTTTGTATCCAGAAACCCTATTACAAATCAATTTGGCTATGATGATTTGACCGCTGAAATACTTAAAGAATCTACGGTAATTATTAACTGCACCCCATTAGGTACACATCCCGCTATAGAAAAAAAACCTGATATCCCCTATGATTATCTAAGTTCGAAACATCTCCTTTTTGATTTAATATATAATCCTGAAAAGACCGCATTCCTAAAAGAAGGTGAAGCACGTGGCGCGGTGATATCCAATGGCTATTTGATGCTCGAAATGCAAGCAGAAAAGGCTTGGGAAATATGGAATAGTTGAAAAACACAGCTCCACGATTGCCCTAAAGAAATCATCTATAATTTTTGAACTTCGATAGGTTGTCACTATCTTACAATACAATCTTTTGTGTAAACAGCACATTATCTATGTTAGAAGAGAAAGAACAAGAAATACAAGAAGATACCACAAAACAAAAGGCTGTGGAAGCTGGTGCGGAACTTCAAGAAACCGAACTTCCAAAAGAAGCTGATGTTGTAATTTCCAAAGACAAAGAGGAGGTTGTGCAAGAGAACGAAAAAGTTAAGACAGAAGTTCCTGCGGAAGACAAGGACCTTAAAAACCCAAAAGACTCGGAAGAAGAAGTTCTAGAGGAAATTGATGGGAACAATGCCGAAGATGCCGAAGATATTGACAACCATCATCGTCACCATATTCCTATTTTAGATTACCATTCGATGAGCATCGAAAATTTAACCGGTGAGCTGCAGAAGTTGGTTCGGAATGAAAAGGTGCAGGCAATTAAAAAACACGTAGATGGTATTAAGCACGAGTTCGATTTAAAATTCCAAGAATTCATTGAGGGTAAGAAGGAAGATTTTATCAGTAATGGTGGCAATGAAATTGATTTCAGATATAATTCGGTAACAAAAAGACAATTCAATGAGGTCTATGGAGAGTATCGTGAAAAACGTAATCAATATTACAAAAATCTTGAAAAGTCACTTAAAGACAATTTAACCATACGCCTTGAAATCATTGAAGAACTGAAAGGTTTGGTCAATGTTGAAGAAGATATCAATACTACGTATAAGAACTTCAAAAACGTTCAAGAACGTTGGCGAAATGCCGGTCCTGTACCACGTACTCATTATAACAACGTATGGAAGACCTACCAGCATCACATTGAGATTTTTTATGACTTTTTAAGTCTCAATCGAGAACTAAGGGATTTAGATTTTAAACACAACTTAGATGAAAAACAAAAAATAGCAGCAAAAGCGGAGGCGTTAGCTGGGGAACCTGATTTAGGAAAAGCCTTTCGAGAACTTCAGACCTTACACAAAATCTGGAAAGAAGATATTGGCCCTGTGGGCAAAGAGCATCGTGAGGAAATTTGGGAACGTTTTAGCAATGCCACTAAAGTTTTACATCAAAGACGCCAAGATCATTATAAAGAGCTTGAAAAAAGATATGAGGAAAATCTTGTTAAGAAACACGAAATTATAGCGAAGATTTCCGAGATTTCCAGTAATGTAGCGGACAACCATAGAACCCTGCAACAACAGATAAAAAAAATAGAAGAGTATCGAAATGAATTTTTTAAAGCCGGTAAGGTTCCACAAAAAGTAAATGAGCAAACCTGGGCTGCCTTCAAGGAAGCTGTAAGGGGGTTTAATCGAAATAAAAATGCCTATTACAAAAGCCTTAAAAAAGACCAACAAGAGAACCTCGATAAGAAAAGAGCATTATTGGAATTGGCAGTTTCCCTTAAGGATAGTGAGGAAGGAGCATCGGCAACGCAAGAAATGAAGCGAATTCAGAGCGAATGGAAAAAGATAGGTCATGTTCCTAGAAAATACTCTGATAAAATATGGAAAGACTTCAAAGCGGCCTGTAACCACTATTTTGATCGCCTGCATGCCAATAAAAATGAAGCGCAAAAAGGCGAGTTGGAAAATCTAAAAAAGAAGGAGGAATATTTGGAAGAATTACGGGCGTTTGAATTAACCAAAAATCGGGAAAAAGACCTCGCGGACATAAAAGTTTTTATTGAAAAATGGAAGACTTTTGGAAGGGTACCCTTTAATAAAAAAAGTATCAATCAAAAGTTCAATAAAATAATTGACGCTATTTTCAGGAAGCTCAATGTAAGTAGACAAGAGTCAGAGCTCTTGAAGTATGGCAATAAGATACATCAACTTGCCAAAGATGATAATGAAAGGGCCATATCTAATGAGCGAACTTTTATTCGTAGAAAGATAGAAGAGAGTAAAAATGAAATGCGGCAGTTGGAAAATAACCTTCAATTTTTCTCTAACGCATCTGAGGACAATCCCCTAGTTAAAGACGTGGTTAAAAAAGTTAATAATCACAAAGAAGCTATAGCCACTTGGAAGGCAAAATTGAAAAAGCTCAATATTATGGAAAACAATCTCAATAAAGAGGTTCAAACTGATTCTTCAGAGGAGGAATAAACCATAGTTAATTCCCCGATAAAAACGTTTTTCAAAAATTGATTTCGATTATATGAAACTTAAAACTTGTCACCAAGATTAAAACCTGAGAATCACACCTTTATCCGCTAAGAACCAGTAGTCTTAAGTGTTCACTTTTGTCTCAAACACGTTATGAACAATAAATACATTTCATTTTAAATAGATTAATTACCTCAAAAAATAATCCCAATTACCTCTAAGTTGTTCATCATTTCTATATAAGAACAAAATAATCATCTATTTTTAATCAAAACTGGTTTCTTTTTGATGATACACCACAAATAAGTGATAGGTTTTATTGTTTTTATATTTTGAACATGTTCAAATTTATTAAATGGATACAGCTGACAAGGTTAGAAAAGGTGAAGAATTAGACTGGAAAAACCTTAATAATTATTTACTAGAAAATATTCCAGAGGTTCAGGGAGCTATGCAAGTATCACAATTTCATGGTGGACATGCAAATCTTACCTATCTTCTAACATTTGGAGATACCGAGTTAGTGCTCAGAAGACCTCCTTTTGGTAAAATTGCTCCCGGTGCACACGATATGAAACGAGAATATCGAGTGCTTTCAAAGTTATACAATCATTTTCCACAAGCACCTCGCGCCTATCATCTTTGTTTGAATGAGGATGTTATTGGTGCCAAATTCGTGATTATGGAACGTAAAACCGGAATTGTTGTGCGCAAGGAAATGCCCGCGTGTTTTCAATCTCTTGATAATATTGAAGAGCGAATGACTCTATCTTTAATAAAGGCACAATCCAATTTACATACTGTAGATGTTGCAGCAGCAAACCTTAGCGATATGGGCAGACCAGATGGCTATGTACATCGTCAGTTAGAAGGTTGGGAAAAAAGATGGTCATTATCTGAAACAGAGCCTAATAAAAACATGTCTTTTCTTTTTAATGCTTTGCAAAAAGAAGTACCTGAACCACAGGCAGTTTCTATTTTACACAATGATATTAAATTTGATAATTGCCAATTTCAACCGGATAATCCTGATGAAATTACCGCAATTTTTGATTGGGACATGAGCACATTGGGGGACCCATTAATGGGTTTCGGCACTACTTTGGGCTATTGGCCAGAACCTAAAATGGATACTGTCTTTAGTGCGGGGCATATGGTTCAAGGAGACTTCCCAGACAAGGCTTTTGTCAAAAAGAAATATGCGGAATATACAGGCTTTAACCTCGAAAATATCGCTTGGTATGAAGCCTTTGCCTACGGGAAAACAGCTACTATTTTACAGCAATTATATAAAAGATATGTAGATGGTGAAACCAAAGACAAGCGAATGGCCAGTCTTGGTGACTTTGCCTATGCCCTTTCCGTGGTTGCAAAAAAAATAGCAAAAACCTTATAGTTAAAAGACGTAGACATGAATTTTGATTACAGTAAAAACGCACTAGCGCTTAAAGAAAAGCTACAAAGCTTTATTGATGAAAATATAGTTCCTGTTGAACACGAGGTTGAAGCTTTTCATGAAAACCAGGAAAATGCATGGAAAAGGTGGCCAGGTCTTGAGGCGCTAAAACAAAAAGCCAAGGATGCTGATCTGTGGAATTTATTCCTACCGAAAACATATGGCGATTTAAGCCCAGGACTTACCAACCTGGAATATGCGCCGTTGGCGGAACTCATGGGTCGAAGACAATGGAGTTCAGAAGTTTTCAATTGTAATGCTCCAGATACGGGAAACATGGAAGTTTTAGCAAAATACGGCAGCCCAGAGCAACAAGAAAAGTGGTTAAAGCCATTGATGAACGGAGAAATTCGTTCTGCTTTTTTAATGACAGAACCTGATGTTGCCTCCTCCGATGCTACAAATATTGAAACATCTATTGTATCAGATGGTGATGACTATGTTATTAATGGTAGAAAATGGTGGTCGTCCGGTGCTATGGATCCAAATTGTAAAATCGCCATCGTTATGGGTAAAACGGATTTCGATGCGCCAAGACATTTACAACAAAGTCAGGTTTTAGTTCCAATGGATACTCCTGGATTGAAAATCATAAGACCACTAACTGTTTTTGGTTACAGCCATAGTCCCGAAGGACATGCAGATATAGTACTGGAAAATGTTCGTGTTCCAAAATCGAATTTAATTCTTGGTGAAGGCAGAGGTTTTGAAATTGCACAAGGTCGTTTAGGCCCAGGTCGTATACATCATTGCATGCGATTAATCGGAATGGCACAAAGTGCGTTGGAAGTCATGTCTAAACGTGTGGTGCAAAGAGAACCTTTTGGCAGAACCCTTGATACGTACAGTAGTATCCGTCAAGATATTGCACTTTCCGCTTGCGAAATTGAACAAACCAGATTGCTCGTGCTTTCAGCTGCCGATAAAATGGATAAAGTTGGAAACAAAGAAGCCAAAGAATTAATTGCCATGATTAAAATTATGGCACCAAGTATGACACTCCGTGTTATAGATAGAGCGATACAAATATTAGGTGGTAAAGGCGTTTCCAGTGATTCTTCTTTAGCAGCTCATTATGCATCAGCGCGAACATTAAGGTTAGCAGATGGACCAGATGAAGTACACATGTCTCAATTAGGGAAGGCAATAATCAAAAAACACAATCAGTAAATTATGAAAGCAATAATTTGCAACAAATACGGACTACCCAATACGTTAAACTATCAAGAAGTTGATGACCCTGAAGTGAGACCTGATGAAGTTTTGGT
Source organism: uncultured Maribacter sp. (assembly GCA_964614665.1). GTDB lineage: Bacteria > Bacteroidota > Bacteroidia > Flavobacteriales > Flavobacteriaceae > Maribacter_C. Next base: position 15,448 of record CAZTLZ010000003.1, on the reverse strand, counting down.
AAAAGTAGCTGCTTGCAGCGTCAATTTTCCCGATACATTGATTATTCAAGGCTTGTATCAAATTAAACCTGAACCTCCTTTTTCTCCGGGAAGTGATATCGCCGGTATTATTGAAGCTGTTGGTGAAAATGTCACACGTTTCAAAGTTGGTGATGAGATAATAGCACTTGCTGGATACGGTGGTTTTGCTGAAAAAGCGGTTGTAAAGGAACTTTTGTGCTTTCCGAAACCCAAGGCAATGAACATGGTACATGCGGCGTCTTTTCTAATGGCATATGGCACTTCATACCATGCTTTAAAAAACCGAGCAGAATTAAAAGAAGGCGATACACTATTAGTTTTAGGTGCTTCCGGAGGTGTTGGATTAACAGCTGTAGAACTCGGTAAATTGATGGGAGCCAAAGTAATAGCTGCCGCTTCAACTGATGAAAAATTGGAAATATGCAAAAAAGCCGGTGCAGATGAATTGATCAACTATTCCAATGAAAACTTAAAAGAACGTGTCAAATCACTTACAAAAGGCAAAGGCGTTGATGTAGTTCATGACCCAATTGGTGGTGACTATTCCGAAACGGCAGTACGCACCATGGCATGGAAAGGGCGTTATCTAGTAATTGGTTTTGCAGCTGGTCAGATTCCTAAAATCCCATTGAATCTACCACTTTTAAAAGGTTGTCAGATTGTTGGTGTTTTTTGGGGCGCATTTGCAACGAAAGAACCTCAAGAAAATATGACAAATACCAAAGAGCTTTTAAATTGGTTTGAAACGGGCAAAATATCGCCTCATATTCACGCAACCTATTCATTGGAAGATGCGCCAAAAGCACTCAATGATATTTTAGATAGAAAAGTAAAAGGAAAGGCTGTGGTTGTCCTATAGTTTTTCAGACAGAACAGCTAAAAATAAACTCAAAGAATGGAATCTCAAATAAAAAAACAATTCGATTTAACAGAAAAAGTGGCCATCGTTACTGGCGCTAGCAAAGGTATTGGAGAATCAATTGCCAGAGGATTGGCGGAATTCGGAGCCAAAGTCGTTGTAAGCTCCCGTAATCAAGATGCGGTAGATGAAGTGGCCAACAAATTTAAAGAAGATGGCTTGGAAGCTTCCGGAATTGCTTGCCACGTTGGCAATGATGAACAGCTGAAAAACCTAGTGAATAAAACCGTTAATCTTTACGGTGGTATTGATATTATAGTAAATAACGCTGCGACCAATCCACATTTTGGAACATTGGAAACTTGTGATAATGCACTATTTGATAAAATGATGCAGATTAATGTAAGGGCTCCTTTCAATTTAGCAAATATGGTTTACCCAATTATGAAAGAAAGAGGTGGTGGAAGCATCATCAATATTTCTTCTGTAGAAGGATTAAAACCAAGCGGTGGTTTAGGTCTATACAGCATGAACAAAGCTGCATTGATTATGCTTACAAAATCACAGGCGAATGAATGGGGTAAAGATGGTGTTCGTGCGAATGCCATTTGCCCAGGGTTGATACAGACAAAATTCAGTACAGGACTTTGGAAAAACGAAAAAGTTATGAAAAGAATTACTGGAGAATTACCGGCAAGAAGAATGGCACAACCAGATGAGATGTCCGGTTTGGCATGCTTTCTAGCTTCTGATGCTTCTAGTTATTGCACAGGTTCTGTTTACGTGGCCGATGGAGGACACATGATTACTGGTGGATTGATTTAGAAGCATTTAGACAAGAAACCAGGACTTGGCTTGAAGAAATATGATTTTATTGAATCTAGGAAAATGTTAACTTCATCTTCATTGTAGTACTGAAACCGATTATGTTGAAATAAATCTTCTTCACCATGTATCTCAAATAAAAAATGGTAAGGGCCTCGGGCTTGTATTGGTATGTCATTATTTGATATAATTTGCTGATCATGCTTATTACTAATTTTAACAGTCAAATTGGTTTATCATGTAAATTGAACATGCTCATGTCTTGCGAAAATATCTTTTCTTGAATAATTCTATATAATCTTTAAAATTTACATCATTCTATCTGTAAAATATTAAAACAGAAAACCGAGCTAGAATACTTCGATTAATTGAAAATATGACCCTTGGCCGAAATGCGGTGGGTTACCTTACTGAAAGCATGCGCGGAGCGGGTTCACCGCAAGCACAACGCATTCAAATTGGTAGAACCATGCAACTAGAATACAAACAGCGGTTGACCAAAATAATTGCAGGAATAGAACTCGAGGAGGACAAGGGTGTTCTTATCGATGAGCTGAGCGGGTATTTTGAAAGGGTATTCAAAATAAAATAGAAATCGAACAGTCTGCAAATAAAAAAGAGCCATTTTAAAATGGCTCTTTTTTATTTAGTTAGGTTAGCTAATGCTTCTATTTTGCAACATTGACCGCCCTTGTCTCTCGTATAACGGTTACTTTCACCTGCCCCGGATAGGTCATATCCGTTTGTATTTTTTGAGATATTTCAAAGGATAACTCTGCCGCTTTATCATCACTGACTTTCTCACTTTCAACTATGACACGTAATTCTCTTCCTGCCTGAATCGCGTAGGCTTTCTGCACCCCACTAAAACCAAATGCAATCTCTTCTAGGTCTTTCAAACGTTGAATATATGAATCCATCACCTGTCTTCTTGCACCAGGCCTTGCACCACTAATAGCATCACAAACCTGAACTATTGGAGAAATCAAGGTTTTCATCTCAATCTCGTCATGGTGAGCACCAATAGCATTGCAGACATCTGGTTTCTCCCCATATTTTTCTGCCCATTGCATGCCCAGAATTGCGTGAGGTGTTTCTACTTCAGATTCGGTATTCGGTACTTTTCCGATATCGTGAAGCAATCCTGCACGTTTGGCGACCTTGGCGTTCAATCCCATTTCCGATGCCATCACACCACAAAGTTTTGCAACTTCACGAGAATGTTGTAACAGGTTTTGTCCATAAGACGAGCGATATTTCATTCGCCCAACAGCTTTGATAAGCTCAGGGTGTAACCCATGAATACCCAAATCAATAATGGTTCGTTTACCAATCTCAACAATCTCAGCTTCAATCTGTCTTTCTGTCTTCCTGACAATTTCTTCTATCCTTGCTGGATGAATTCTTCCATCGGTCACCAATTTATGAAGAGATAACCTTGCAATCTCTCTACGCACTGAATCAAAACAGGACAATATGATAGCATCAGGAGTATCGTCAACAATGATTTCAACCCCAGTTGCAGATTCAAGTGCCCGAATGTTTCTTCCTTCCCTACCAATAATACGCCCTTTTACATCATCTGACTCTAGATTGAAAACAGAGACGCAGTTCTCAACCGCTTCCTCAGTTCCAATGCGCTGAATGGTGTTGATGACGATTTTACGTGCTTCCTGCTGTGCGGTGAGTTTGGCCTCTTCCATAGTAGCTTGCAAATAGGACATGGCATCCGATTTTGCAGTTTCCTTCAAAGATTCCATTAATTGTGCCTTTGCTTCCTCGGCGGAAAGACCTGAAATCACTTCTAATTGCTGTATTTGACTCTTGTGAAGTTTTTCCAGTTCAGACTGCTTCTTCTCATAAAACTCTGCCTTGTGGGTAACATCTTTGAGTTTATTTTCTAACTGATTGTTAGTATTTTTGTTCCTTGCCAACTCGCTACTAATCTGAGATTCTTTGTCGCGTGTTCGTTTTTCGGCCTCCGCCATCTTCTTGTCTTTGGCTATTATGACCTTCTCATGTTCGGCTTTAAGCTCTAAAAACTTCTCTTTGGCTTGAAAAATCTTATCTTTTTTGATATTCTCACCATCTACTTTAGCACTTTTCAAGATGCTTTCCGCCTCTTTTTTGGCATTTCCGATAGTCTTTGACGCCTTTCCTTTTTCCAAGAATTTGGCAATTGCAAATCCTATTATGAGGCCAACTATACCTACTATTATCGTGGTTATATAATCCATATTTAAAAATTGATTAAAAAAAAGCCCACATTGGAGAAGTTTTGTACAAACTCCATTAAACAGGTTTAGGGCTAACAGACTGATCAAGGGTCCTTGTACGAGCAAGGCATGCTTTTACAATCTAAACTCACCCTTTTTAAACAAATTAGTGTTGAGTTTGTCAAAAATTATTACCAATGTGGGCAGTAACTTTACTATTTAAAAGAACTTATTGTATACTCAGCTTCGAATTCACTAAATCATCTAACGCCTTTAAACGCTCTAAAGACTGATTAGTACCTTCAGATCGATCAATGCTTTTCTGCTCTATTTTTGAGGCAAACTGTAAGGCACACATGGCCAAAACATCTTGTTTATCCCTAACCGCATAACTCTGTTCAAATTTCTTTGCCAACTGCTCAATATTTTTAGCTGCTTTACGCAACCCCTCTTCTTGTGCAGGGTCAATGGTCAAGGGGTACACCCTATCAGCAATGGAAAGCTTTATTTTGAGCTTTTCTGACATACTATTTCGAACATTATTCAGCAAGTTGGGCAATACAATGGTCCAAATCGCGAATCAACATGTTTATTTTAAGCTTAGCTTCAGTTTTATTCGTATTACTACCCAGCATAGAATTTGCCAACTTTAGTGACTTGTATTTTTCTTCCCACTCAGAAACAGCATGATTTGTATTATCAAACTGATTTTGGGCTGCTTGAAGTTCATTCTCTAAAGTCAAATTAGCCTTTTGTAAAACCTCTAGTTTGTGCAACAACTTACTGATTTTGTTTTCTAGGGAATCAACTATTTGAACCAATTCGCTCATGTGCAAATTTCAATGCGTTTTACACAAAGTTAACATTCGCATATCTACTTAGCAATACTTTTTTCAATTATTCTTGAAGTAATACTTTAATTCCTTAAAAATCGTTGGGTACATGGCAGGCGTTAATTAAGCATCTGGGTTTTTTATTGATTGATGGCTATTAATTACCTTCGCAATAACTTACTTTCTACTATGAACAGAATACTTTTCGGGCTACTACTATGTTTTTCGATACTAGCGACGGCACAAAAAAAATACCCCCAAGACACTTTTAGGTCTCCTTTGGATATACCCCTAATATTAGCAGGTACATTTGGTGAGTTAAGATCTAACCACTTTCACTCGGGAATCGATATCAAAACCCAGCAGAGACAGGGGCTTCCGGTGTATGCTATAGGTGATGGTAGTGTCACGCGTATCAAAATCTCACTTTGGGGTTATGGAAAGGCGATGTACGTAGCACATCCAAATGGATATACCTCTGTTTATGCCCATCTTAAAAAGTTTTCACCTGAAATTGAGGAGTATATTAAGAAAGTACAATATAAGAAACAGTCTTACCAGGTAGAGGTTTTTCCTGATTACGGCGAAGTAAAAGTCGGGAAGGGTGAGGTAATTGCCTACACGGGCAATACTGGAGGCTCATCAGGGCCCCACTTACATTTCGAAATTAGAAGTAGCATTACCGAAAAACCAACAAATCCTCTCTTGTATGGACTAGAAGTAAGAGACGCCACGAATCCGGTTATGAGCCAGATTTTTGCTTACCCATTATCTAAGGATGCCATTATCAACCAAAGTACGGACAAGGCTCAAATTAATTTCTCTAAACAGAAAGATGGTACTTTATTAGCCAATAAAATAACTGCTGTTGGCACTATAGGCCTTGGCTTCGTCGGTTTCGATAGGCAAGATATGGCCGCAAATAAAAATGGTGTTTATTCCGTGCAACAATTGGTCAACGGGCAAATCTATACCGACTATGATTTTGAAACTTTTTCTTTTAGTGAAACTAGGTATATCAACACTCTTATCGATTATGATCATTATGGAAAAAGTCGTCAGCGGGTACAACGATTATTTAAGGAACCTAGTAACAGACTTAGTATTTACAAGACCCTGAAAAATGATGGTAAAATAAATATAAAACGAGGCCTGAGTTATAATTTGGAGATTTTGTTGAAAGATTTAGAAGGAAACGTTACCAAGGCGATTATTCCTGTAGAGGGGAAAAAAGAAGAAGTTAAAATAGAGAAGAAAGAAGCCAAAACCGAGAATTATCTCATCGCAAAAAAACCAAATAATTATGATTTGGATGCCGCCAAAGTATATTTTCCATCCAACACTTTTTACAAGAATTTCTATATTGATTTGGAAAAAGGTGCGGATACCGTCAAAATTCATAACAGTCGTATTCCCGCCCATCGAAACTTTACCATCACCTTTGATGTTTCAAAATACACAAATGAAGAACAAGAAAAAATGTTCATTGCCCGTTTAGATAAAAAAAGGAAGGCCAATTATGCTTCGACCTTTAAAAGGGGAAACACCTTTACCACGCGAACAAGAAATTTAGGAACCTATACCCTGGCAAAGGACAGTATTGCCCCAAAAATTCGTTCAAAAAACTTCAAAGAAAAGCAATGGTTAAATAATTATAGTTATTTGAGCCTAATGATTTCAGATGACCTAAGCGGTATCGACTCTTATTCTGCCAAATTGAACGGTGAGTGGATATTGATGGAATATGAGCCTAAAAAAAAGACGATAACTTATAACTTCGACGATAAGATACTTGACCAAAAAAAATGTGACCTCGAAGTTGTCGTCGTCGATAATGTTGGTAACAGTACTACATTTAAGAGTACGTTCTACAGAAAATAAGCGGTTTGAAGCGCAGGTACATCTTTTTCCTTTTCGTACTATGTCAGTACACCATAATGGCTCAAAATGCCACTATCACGGGTGTCATTTTTGACGAACAAAATCGTCCATTGAGCAATGTCAATATATCTTCAACATCAGATGGTACTTTTTCTGATTCAGATGGTTTTTATGCCTTACAGATAGTTGCTGATACCGAAATCAAGATTACCTTTTCGCACATAGGCCATAAAGATGTAATTCTTGAGAACCTTATTCTTACCACCAATGAAACCTACGAGTTCAATCCGGTTATGAAAACCGATACCATTCAGGTAGATGGAGTTACGGTCACCCCAACTGGAGAAAAAAGTGTTGAAGGTATCACAACCATACCCAGAGAAGTAGTTCGTCAGATACCGGGAGCCAATGCAGGCGTCGAGAATATTTTAAAGCTTTTACCTGGGGTTTCCTCCAATAACGAACTGAGTACACAATATTCCGTTCGAGGGGGTAATTTTGATGAGAACTTAGTATATGTAAATGAAATAGAAGTATATCGCCCTTTTTTAATCCGTTCCGCTCAACAAGAAGGTCTAAGCTTTATCAATAGTGATTTGATCCAGAATATCAAATTTTCTGCCGGTGGATTTCAAGCGAAGTACGGTGATAAACTCTCATCGGTATTAGATATCACTTACAAAAACCCGACATCTTTTAGTGCCCAAATAGATCTAAGCTTCCTTGGTGCCAGTGCGGCGGTTGAAACAGTTTCACATGATAAAAGCTTTACAAGTGTTTCAGGAATACGTTATCGGAACAACTCACTTTTGGTCAATAGTCAACAGACCAATGCTAACTTCAATCCTACTTTCTTCGACATGCAAAGTTATTCCACATATCATTTTTCGAAGAAATTCAATTTGAGTTTTCTTGGAAGCATAGCCACTAATAACTACCAAAATGAGCCCTTAAATCGGCAAACCAATTTTGGCACCTTAGATCAACCGAGAGCTTTGCTTGTTGAATATGAAGGCGAAGAAAAGAATAAATACAATACGATATTGGGTGCTTTGAAAGGGCAGTATTTTTTAAATGAGGATACAACCCTCAAAATAATTTCATCTATTTACCATACTATTGAAGACGAACGTTCTGACGTCATTGCGGAATATGCATTGGGTGAAGTCGATACTAACTTAGGTAGCAATACCCTTGGCGAAGTCACTTCCGCAAAAGGAATAGGCTCACAATTCAACAGAGCACGAAATAAACTAGATGCCCTCATCTTTAACCTTGCACATAAGGGAAAGCATATCAAAGGAGAGAAAACATATGAATGGGGTGCAAAATACACACACGAGGATATTCGTGATCAATTGAGAGAGTCGGAATTTATAGATTCAGCCGGGTTTTCAGTAAGACCACCCCTTTCAGAGTTCATAAATAATCAACCGGAAGAGCCATTTGAAGAAGAGTTGTTGCCTTATGAGAGTTTAGTCGCCAAAAATTTTGTAAAAACGAATCGATTTTCCGCATTTGCCCAATTTAGTGAGCGCAAAAACTTAAATGGAAATACATTGTACTACAATTTTGGACTACGAGCCCACCATTGGACAGTTAGCGGAACCCAAGTGCCAAAAGTATCCCAAACGGTAATAAGTCCTAGGGCCCAACTTGCCGTAAAACCGAACTGGGAAAGAGATATTCTTTTTCGGTTTTCAATGGGCGTTTACCAACAACCACCATTTTATAGGGAATTAAGGGATGAGGCTGGGTCAATACAATCAAATGTAAAAGCGCAACGCGCAACCCATTTTGTACTGGGAAGTGAGTATAGTTTTGCTCTTTGGGAAAGACCTTTCAACCTTACCTCTGAACTATATTACAAGTTGCTTGACAATGTGAACCCTTATACCCTGGAAGATGTGCGCATTAGATATGCTGCCAATAACAATACAAATGCATATGTTTACGGTGCAGAACTCAGACTGAACGGCGCTTTTGTACCAGGTACGGAATCTTGGGTAAGTATAGGGTATTTGAAAACAGAGGAGAACATCGATGGGCGGGGGTACATTTCCAGACCTACAGATCAAAGATTAAAACTTGGCATTCTTTTTCAAGATTACGTGCCAGACATTCCTGATCTTAAAATGTACCTGAATTTGGTTTACAACACCGGGGTGCCCGGGGGCTCGCCAAGTTACGCCGACCCTTACATTTTTCAGAATAGATTAAGGGACTATAAGCGGGTTGATTTAGGTATTTCCTATATTTTTGCAAATGAAAACAAGAAGCATCCGCGAGGTCATTGGTTAAATGAATTGAAACACCTAAGTCTTGGATTCGAAGTTTTTAACCTGTTTAACAATCAAAATTCGATTACCAATACATGGGTTAGGGATGCGGATAGCAAACAGCAATTTGCCATACCAAATTTTATGACCAGTCGTGTACTCAATCTTAGAATTAAAGTGCGCCTTTAAATGGCACAACTATTGAAAAGAATTAAGAATAAAAGTACATCTAGTTCAAATTAAAACACGCATGAAGAACACTATTTTATATATTTTTCTAGCACTAGGAGTTTCCCTAAGTGCACAAAAGAATATTTATGAAAGCTCAAAATTCGACGATTTAAGCGAGGGGCACGAGATTCTTGCTATCATGCCTTTTCTTACCAATTTAGATTTGAAAGATGAGGTGACAAAAGAAGAATTGGAAGAACGTGAGAGATTAGAAGGTTATGCGGTACAGAATGCTTTGGAAACCTATTTTTCAAAACGAAAAAAGAAAAAGAAATTTTCGGTTGACTTCCAGAACATCAAGAATACCAATGCGATTCTGGCAAAGAACAACATCACCTACGAAAACATTGATGTATATACCATAAAAGAACTTAGCGATATTCTGAAAGTTGATGGTATCATAAGCGGTAACTTAGACTTGAACATTCTCTTGTCTAAAGGAATTCCGGATGATTTCAGTTTTTTAGATTACTTCTTGGGTGATGCCAATTACGGTCGCATAGGAATAAAAATCAGCGACGGATTTACGGGGAAATTACTTTGGAAATATGAGAAGGAAATCAATAAAAAGTCAGGCAAGAATACAGATGACCTTATTGATCGTATGATGAAACTTGCCACTAGAAAATTTCCATACGACCGCGAAAAACGCAAAGACCGCAAGAAAGTAAAAAATGGATAAGAGGCGGAGGCCAAAGATTTATTAAGCTATAAATTCTTTCAAAATGCCGATTGCATAATCCAATTCTTCTTTTGTGTTGTATTTGGAAAAAGAAAATCGGATCGAGGGTTTTTGCAAATCTTCCTCGTTCAAGATTTCGGAGAGCACATGAGACCCTTTACTACTCCCTGACTGACAAGCACTTCCTTTAGAGCATGCAATTCCCTTGATATCCAAATGAAACAATAGCATTAATGCTTTTTGTGCATCCATCGGTAAACTAACACTTACTAGGGTATACGTACTTTTTTCCAAATCCGCCGAATGCCCATTGAACTTTACACCAGGTATTTCTCGATTGATCTTCTCAATAAAATAGCGCTTCAATTCAGAAACATATGAACTTTCCTCTTCCAAGTTATCGTAAGCGGCAACAAATGCTTCCTCTAAACCTACAATGTTGTGAAAAGATTCGGTTCCTGCTCTATGTCCACGCTCCTGAGCACCACCAGAAATCATACTTCCCATTCCTGAGTTCTTTTTTACATAAGCAAACCCAACGCCCTTTGGCCCATGAAACTTATGTGCAGCGGCAGTTAAAAAGTCGACCGGTACTTTTTGCACATCCCAAGAAAAGTGACCTACGGACTGCACCGTATCCGAATGAAATAACGCTTCGTTTTCAGAACAAAGGCGGCAAACTGCATTCAAATCAATTTTGTTGCCTATCTCATTATTCACATGCATAAGACTCACAAGTTTTTTCGACTCATCGGCCTTCAACAATTCTTCCAAATGGGAAAGTTTTGGGTTACCATATTCATCTAAATCAACAAAATGAAGGGCAATCCCCAATTTTTCATGAAGCTCTTCAACCGTATGTAACACTGCATGATGTTCTATTTTGGTAGTGATAATAGTTTTTACACCTAAATCACTAACCGCACAGCGTAATATCATGTTATCCGCCTCTGTACCACCAGACGTAAAAACGATTTCAGACGGATGGGCATTCATATACTTCGCAATGGTCTTTCTAGCACTTTCAACCGCTGTCTTCGCAGATCTTCCGAAACTATGTGTCGAAGACGGATTACCATAAAAATTACTAAGGGCGTCTTGCATTTTTACGATGACATTATCTCTTACACGGGTAGTTGCAGCATTGTCTAAGTACACATTTTCCATATCGCCCTCAAATTTGAACTTGCCAAAATTAATCGAAATAAAGTTAATTTCTAGTGAATGCAGACCAAACTTATAGTTTATTTCAATTAAATTTGGGTCATGCAAAAAATCTTTGTTGTAACTTTTCTATTGATGACTTTGGCATGTGATGATGGTGATCTTCAAATCGAGACATTAGACTTTGATAGTGCGAATATTCAGGTTTGTACTAATAATCCAGTTGAAGCTGAGATGGCCAATGTGCTATTCAAATTGAACGACACAGAAGCCCTGATTCTTGAATTGCCCTCCGATGCAATTCTGAATGAAGTTTCTGTGGGTGAAATTGAAAAATCGGTAAGTACATCAGGGCCAGCAAAGGTTAGCTATAGAACTTTTTCAGATAATGTATCCAGTGATTATTTCTGCAGTGAAATACCGCTAACAGAGCCGGCAGTTGTCCAAGAGATTATAGCTGAGGGTGGTTCAGTTTTAATCACTACTGTTATTAGTGCTGACTCCACCAATTACGAACACACAATTGCGCTTAGTGGCATTTCTCTTGTAACCTCTGACAATAGCCGAATAACGGACTTGAGTATCAATAATTTCGGAACCGTAACAACTCAGGTCCCCGTTGAAGAATAGGTTACCCATTTTGAAAAATATACACTTCGGTGGCACCCAAACCATACTTCTGGTAATCGGCATCGTAATACTTTACATTGTCGTACCTCCCAAAAAGGTATTTTAATTCTTCTTTAAGTACGCCCTCACCCACCCCATGGATGAAAACCACTTTTTGAATCCGCTTGCGCATGGCAAATTCCAATTGACGCTTTGCTGTTTCTATTTGAATATTTAGCATGTCATAGTTGCTCATCCCCTTATTGGACTTCGTCAAATGATGAATATGAAGGTCGACTTCCATTTTTGGGGCATTACGTTCTTTTGGCTTAACTACCTGCGCTTTTCTTTTTTTTGGAATTTCCTTCTCGGATTTTATCCTTGCCACCTCATAATTACTGACAGCGATTTCACCTGATATCCTTACCAATTCAGAAGCTTCATATGTCATTTGAAAACCATCGTTGGTTTCAATCCAAAGGGTCTTGCCTTCAATAGCAATAATTCGACCTCTTATGGTATCATCCAAGGTCTCTACCGAATCACCGATTTGAAAATCTGACATAAAATTGTTTTATAACGCCAAAAATAATGGTAATTTTCGGAGAACAAATTTGATTTTTCAATGAAAATGCTCGCGCTACATGTTGAAGATTATATGCTGCCCTGCTTTACTAAAAAAATCTTCGGTTTTGACTGTCCTGGTTGTGGGCTTCAAAGATCTGTAGTATACCTCTTTCAAGGTGATTTTGTAGCAGCTTTTGAAATGTATCCGGCAATCTATACCCTATTACCCCTATTTGCAGTTTTGTTGGCAGATGCTTTTTTTAAAATCAAATACGCCAATAAGATAATTATTACCCTAATGACCAGTAGTGTAGCCCTTATATTAATCAACTATATTTTAAAATTTATTTAAATAACAAACCTAAAAATTATGGAACAACAAAAATTACCCAATGTTACCATTGCCCTTGTACTTTCGATTGTGTCTTTTCTATGTTGCTGTTTTAGTATAGGAATCGGAGGAATACTCCTATCAGGTATCGCTCTTTTCTTAGTAAACAAGGATGCTAAGCTTTATGCTCAAAGTCCAGAAGATTATTCTAATTACAGTCAGCTTAAGACAGCCAAAATCGTTGCTATTATCGGCCTTGTTTTAGGTGTAATTGCGCTAATTTGGACATTTTTTTCCATTCAACAAATGGGCGGATGGGATGCTTATATGGAACAATACCAAGAAGTTTTAGAACAATATGGAGTAGAATAATATGAATAATCAACAACCTTTACCAGGTGCTAGTAACGCCCTAACTTTCGGAATCATATCAATCATAGCATCATTATTCTGCTGTGGACCTTTTGGAGCTATTTTCAGTTTCATCGGACTCTCAAATGCTAAGAAAGCTGAACAAATCTATAGTGAGAACCCAGGAGATTATTCGGGGTTTGAAAATGTAAAAACCGGCAGGGTCCTTTCTTATATCGGAATAGGCTTGGCCGTACTAATGTTGCTATTGACAATCATTTATTTTGGTGTTATCATAGCAATTCTTTCCACAGGAGATTTTGGAAATGAATTTTAAATAGTAGCTATAAAAAGAAAAAGTCCCCGGAAAGGTTTCGGGGACTTTTTTTTATTTCTCAAATTGTGTGAGTGTCGTTGTTATGATAGAAATACAATCTAACAACTGTTCTTTGTTCATGACCAACGGAGGTGCAAAACGAATGATATTGCCATGAGTTGGTTTTGCCAAGAGCCCATTTTCTTTTAGGGCCAGGCATATGTCCCATGCGGTTGAACTCTCTTCGGTATCATTTATCAGTATAGCATTTAGGAGTCCTTTTCCACGAACTGAATCAACAATGTTACACGTTGGAATAAATTTGTTTAGTTCTTCACGGAACAACTCGCCAAGTTCAAATGCATTTTGAGCCAATTCTTCATCTTTAACAACTTCCAGAGCTGCCATACCCACAGCTGCAGCAACCGGATTACCCCCAAATGTACTACCGTGGTTACCTGGTCGAATTACGCCCATTATCTCATCATTTGCAAGTACAGCCGACACTGGGTAGGCACCCCCAGAAAGGGCTTTGCCCAAAATCAAAATATCAGCTTTTACTTCAGGTGTACCGCTGCAGTGTTTTTCAACACAAGAACAATTTCCGCATGTAGCCAAAAGACGGCCAGTTCTGGCAATTCCCGTTTGCACTTCATCTGCGATAAAGAGCACTTCATGCTCTTCGCAAAGTTGCTTAGCTTCCTTCAAATAATTTTCTGAAGGTACATAGACCCCGGCCTCTCCTTGAATCGGCTCCACCAAAAAACCCGCAATATTAGCATTGTTCTCTAGCGCTTCTTTCAACGCGGAAATGTTATCGTACTCTATTTTCAAAAACCCGTTGGTAAATGGTCCAAAATTTTTACGGGCAACCGGATCGTTAGAAAAAGAAATAATCGTTGTCGTTCGACCGTGAAAATTATTTTCACATACTACTATTTTGGCCTCGTTTTCCTGTATTCCCTTTTTCTCATAGGCCCATTTTCTGCAAATTTTTAATGCTGTTTCTACCGCTTCAGCACCGGTATTCATAGGCAAAAGCTTATCGAAACCGAAAGTTTCTGTTACATACTTTTCATATTTTCCCAGCATATCATTGTAAAATGCCCGTGAGGTTAGTGCCAAGGTTTGTGCTTGATCAATCATTGCGTCAACAATTTTCGGATGACAATGACCCTGATTGACCGCTGAATATGCAGAAAGGAAATCATAATATTTCTTCCCCTCCACATCCCAAACATAAACACCTTCTCCCCTACTAAGTACAACTGGTAAAGGGTGGTAATTGTGCGCGCCGTGTTTTTCTTCTAATGCAATAGCATCTTTAGAAGTGGCTCTTTCTAAAACTGACATAATCGTAAATTACTTTAAATAAAACTTCTGTAATTCCTTCTGTACCTTTTTCCTTTCGAAGATTCGAAAATTCAGCGTGGGAGAGAAATCATCCTTGGAGAGCTGCTAAATTACAAAATATTTCAATCAATCATGACCTCCTTTGGACGCCACTCATTCACTATCCGTTATATGGGTTAAAGTAGCAACCTGTAGTTCTAATCTTTTTATTGCTCTTAAGATATCATTCTTGTCCATTTGCATCCAGATGTAGAGCTTCATCATACCCATAAAAATCATTGACAAAAAACCTGCTGCAGCCCATTTTATTATTTCATTGGTTGCTTCTGTGTTAAAAAATTGTACTGTACAAAATATAAAAAAAACAAATACGAGTATATGCATTATCGTCATTACAGATGCCAACCATCCTGTTCTACCCCTATGGACTTCACCTAATTTTTCTATCAAGTTTTGTTCCCCTAAATCATCATAAAACTTTGCCTCCTCCTCACTTAAAGCCTCCTTTATCAATTCATCTATTTTTTCACCTTGTCTCATAGTTATATTATTTACTCTCTTAAAAAGAGAAATAGTTATTCATTTAGTAAAATCAATTTCAATTTTTCCCTAGCATGAAATAGCCTTGACTTAACTGTACCAACGGAGATTTCTAGAATAGTGCTTATTTCCTTTAAGGAATAATCTTCTTTATAAAAAAGCCTAATTACTATTTGTTGGTCTCTTGGTAATAGTTCGATCGCCTTTAATAACCTTTGAATTTCTACCGAATTATCCACCAAATCGGCTTCCAAACCTAAAGAAGAGACTTCATAAAATTCATGCAGTTTTTTAGACTCTCTTTTTTTCTTCTGAATAAAATTGAGCGATTTTCTGGTCACTATTCGAAAAGCCCAACTGCCAAATAAGTTAGGGTCTTCCAAACTATCT
>CAZTLZ010000002.1:0-63290 GCA_964614665.1 uncultured Maribacter sp. | reverse complement strand
TCTTGATTGTTTCATTTATCAAAAGTGATTCGACAAAACTACTTACAACCTCATCACTCATTACATCCTTTACCAATCGAAGTCCAGCCAAATATCCTACGGGCACCAATGACGTATGAGCTCCATTTAAGATTCGGACCTTCATCTCACGATAAGGAACTAGATTATCTACAAACTCTA
Source organism: uncultured Maribacter sp. (assembly GCA_964614665.1). GTDB lineage: Bacteria > Bacteroidota > Bacteroidia > Flavobacteriales > Flavobacteriaceae > Maribacter_C. The sequence continues at coordinate 63,110 of CAZTLZ010000002.1, read as the reverse complement.
CATTCAAATCCGTTTTGGCAAAAGGAAGTTCTTTTTGCACCAACTCAGCACATTTAATTACCCAACTGTGATAATATTCCCCCGCCACTAACAATTCATCATCATAACCTAATTCAGGTTGAATTTTGTCAGCTCTGTCTGCCGGATAGCCCGAAACAATTCTATCGACCAACGTGCTACAAAAATGATTTGCTGTATATATCCAATTTACAAAATCGCTTCCGAGGTTCCAATATTCGGCATATTTCAGCACAGCAGTTTTCAGCGCTTCACCGTTGTCTTCAATTAGTTCACAAGGAAGTAAAATACATCCTTTGGAAACATCGTTTCCAAAATGCTGAAAACGCTTATATAGCCAAAGTGTGAGTTTGCCAGGAAATTCGCGTGGAGGATGATGACCAAAAGAATCTTCTGAATTAAATTTAATTCCGGCTTCTGTTGTATTTGAAACTACAAAACGGATATCAGGGTTTATCGCCAATTCAAGATAAGCATCCCATTCAATGTACGGATTCACAACCTCCTGAACACAATCAACCAAAGTCTTTTCTCCTACTAGTTCTCCATGTTTAATTCCATCTAAAACCACTGTAAACAAGCCATCTTGTGACTTTAGGGCATCGTAATTGCCTCGTTCAGTGGGTTTAACAATGGCTACCCCTCCATTAAAATCGGTTTCTTGATTTAAAACATGCACCATCCAATCGACAAAAGCACGAAGGAAGTTACCACCACCAAACTGCATCACTTTTAGAGGCAATGTTTTTGGTTTATCCGAAATCTGCCTATTTATCTTTTGCATAAAATGATTTTATAATGAAATCCCACGTTTCCATGGGATAAAATCTTCTTGACCTAATCGCACTGCGGCAGGAATCTCTTCTCCACTTGCCACTTTGATTATGTAGTCTAACAGCTCTTCTCCTTTAGACTCTATGGTATCTTCGCCCGTAATAATGGTACCTGTATTGAAATCGATAATATCCTTCATCTTTTCACTCAAGGTATTATTGCTTGACATTTTAATAACTGGTGCAACTGGGTTTCCTGTAGGCGTGCCCAAACCGGTCGTAAAACAAATAACATTACAGCCTGAACCTGCAAGACCTGTCGTGCTTTCAACATCGTTTCCTGGAGTGCACAAAAGGTTTAATCCTTTTTTGGTACATTTTTCAGTATAATCCAAAACATCGGTTACCAAAGAAGTTCCTCCTTTTTTGGCCGCTCCAGCAGATTTCATTGCGTCAGTTATAAGACCATCTTTAATATTACCTGGGGAAGGATTGTTTTTAAAAGATGAGCCCAGGGCAATGGCCCGAGCGGCATATGTGTCCATAAGATGTGCAAATTTTTCTTTGTTCTCTTTGGATTTACACCGATTGATCAACTCCTGCTCTACTCCGTTCAACTCTGGAAATTCAGACAGTACTGTTGTTCCTCCTAGCGCAACCAACAAATCGGAAGCATAGCCCAAAGCTGGGTTGGCGGATATTCCTGAGAAACCATCAGAACCACCACACTCTAAACCTAAGTTTAAATGATGTAGAGGAGCAGGTTTCCGTTCTATCTTATCCGCCTCTATTAATCCTAGAAAAGTTTTTTTAACAGCCTCCTCGATGAAGTGACGTTCACTCTTACTTTTTTGTTGTTCAAGTATATAAAGTGGTTTCGAGAAACTTGGGTCTCGCTTATTGATTCCTTCCAGTAAGTTCTTCACCTCGGCATTTTGACAACCCAAGCTCAAAATTGTAGCGCCTGCTACGTTCGAATTCGTAATGTATCCGGCAAGAAGACTGGTAAGCGTTTCCGAATCCAAACGAAAACCACCACAACCACCATCATGGGTCAAGAATTTTATTCCGTCTACATTGGGGAACGTTCTATTCTGTTTTATCTCTTCAGGTGTACGAATAATCTCAGTGGTCATCAAATCATCGGTAGAAGCACCATTTTTATATCGATTAACCAATGTACTTGTATCGACAACAAAATCGTTGGTTGTGTTGTAACCCAACGACTTCTGCAAAGCAGATTTTAAGACCTCAACATTGCGATTTTCGCAAAAAACCATAGGAATAATTAGCCACTGATTTGCCGTGCCTACACTTCCATCCTCTCTATGATAGCCCATGAAGGTGGTGTCTTTCCATTTGCTAACATCTGGGGCTTCCCATTTAAGCTGTTCTGCACTCACTTCATATTCCATGGAAGCATGTACGCAATTTTCCATAGAAATACGTTCCCCTTTTGCTATTGGCTTTGTAGCTTCACCTACCAAAACGCCATACATTATGATTTCGTCACCCTGAGCAAAATCTCGAAATGTAAATTTATGTTTGGCAGGAATTCGTTCTGAAACTTTAAAGGAATCGCCTTCAAAATTAACCTCATCCCCTATCTCAATGTCTCGCAAAGCCGCTATAACATTATCGTTCGGATGGATTCTTAAAAACATCTGCTTCATCTCATCAACTATTTTCTGATCTTTTGAATCAAGGCTAGTGTGTCTTTTACTTTAATTTCCAACCCTTTGAAATCCTTATTTGCAATAATTTCTTTGCTGATCAATTTGGAACCCATACCAACACAAGTAACACCGGCGTCGAACCAACCTCTTAAATTCGTTTCTTCTGTACTTACACCACCGGTCGGCATAACACTTGTCCACGGTTGAGGCCCCTTTATTGCTGAAACAAATCCTGGCCCGTAGGTTGACCCTGGGAACAATTTAACAATCTCACAACCTAGCTCTTCTGCCTTGTTGATTTCGGTTAATGAACCACAACCAGGAGACCATAATACTTTTCTACGATTACAAACAATAGCAATATCTTCTCTTAATGATGGGGTCACAATAAAATTAGCCCCCATTTGCATGAACATGGATGCTGCTCCTGCGTCTGTAATCGAACCAACTCCCATGATCATTCCCGGAAGTTCTTCTACCGCGTACTTGTTAAGTTCAGCAAACACTTCAAAAGCAAAATCACCACGAGCTGTAAATTCCATTAAACGAGCACCGCCATCGTAACAAGCTTGTAGTACTTTTTTCCCTAAAGCTACATCGGGATTATAAAACAAAGGAACCATACCGGTTTCTTTCATTACATTAGCTACTTCTATTCTTGAATATTGTGCCATAATTTTATAGGTAAATCCTTGTCCATAAAAAGGGAAGGACTTGATATTTCAATTTTTACTAGTTTAAATTTATCTTGCTACACGACCAGAGGCGTCTCCACCCATAAGTTTTTCAACTTCAGGTACCGTTACCAAGTTGGCGTCTCCTTTTATCGTATGCTTTAAACAAGATGCCGCTACGGCAAAGTCTAATGCGTTTTGGTCATCTTCAGGATATTTCAACAACCCGTAAATCAGGCCTCCCATAAAAGAATCTCCCCCACCTACTCTATCTACGATATCGGTAATTTGATATTGACGGGTTTCGTACATCTTCTTTCCATCATATAAAACCCCTGCCCAAGTATTATGTGAAGCTGAGATCGACCCCCTTAAAGTAGTGATTACTTTCTTTGCTTTCGGAAATTTATTCATCATTTGCTTGCATACGGACAGGAAAGCTTCGGCTTTAACATCATGTCCATCCTTATGAACATCTAAACCTTCAGGGTGAATACCGAAGTGCTTTTCAGCATCTTCCTCATTACCCAATATAACATCGCAATACGAAGTAAGTTCAGTCATGATGGCTTCTCTATCTCCCCCATAATTCCAAAGTTTTGCCCTATAATTCAAGTCTGTAGAGACAGTAACACCCTTTTCACTCGCTGCCTTCACAGCTTCTAAGCATACATCGGCAGCCCCTTGTGAAATTGCAGGGGTAATTCCGGTCCAATGGAACCACTCTACACCATCAAAAACGGCATCCCAATCAATCATTCCCGATTCAATCTCTGCGATAGCCGAATGCGCTCTGTCATAAACTACTTTCGAACCCCTGCTGACCGCACCGGTTTCCAAGAAATAGATTCCTAAGCGGTCTCCACCATAAACAATTTTATCGACGCCAACACCTCGTTTCCTCATTTCCATGAGTGCACACTCACCAATGTCGTTTTTTGGCAGACGGGTGACGAAATCTACTGGTACACCATAATTTGCCAAGGATACGGCAACATTAGATTCCCCTCCTCCATATACCACATCAAATGAACTTGCTTGTGAGAATCTTAAAAATCCTGGAGGAGATAATCGTAACATTATCTCTCCAAAGGTTACTACTTTCTTCATTATTTAATATTTAATTAATTGTCATTCCTCTGATTCCAATAGTTATCTGGAGGAAATTTGTCTTTAAAAATTTACAGTCGCTTTTATTACTCCATTAACTGGATCTAGCCAGCTATTAAAATTTGAAATCATATCCGTGAAATCCACATTATGAGTTATGAAAGAATCTACGGGAAAACTTCCTTTTTCCAGAATTGAAATTACGTATTCGAAATCCTCCAATGCCGCATTTCTACTGCATAAAATAGAAGTTTCCTTTGCATGTATTGCCGGATGCATAAAGGTTAATTCACCTTTTGACAATCCAACCAAAATATAGCGTCCGCCGTGCGACATATAATCTGGTCCCGATTCCAAAGCTCCTTTATGACCGGTAGCATCAAAAACAGCCGTCGCCATATCCCCTTCGGTAATATCGCTTATCTTTTGAATGGCGTCCTCTCCTGCCAAAACCATATGATCAACACCGATGACATCTTTTGCATAATCAAGCCGTTGTTGATTCATATCCACTGCTATGACTTTGGCTCCAGCTATACAAGCAAACTTCATAAGCCCTAAACCTATTGGGCCACAACCAATAACAACGATGGTCTCACCTTCCTTAATCTGAGCACGCCTAACCGCATGGGCACCTATAGCTAATGGTTCTACTAAAGCCATTTGATTATCGGTGAGCCCTTGCGCAGGAATTAAAATATCGATGGGAACCGTAATATATTCCTGCATTCCGCCATCCGTATGTATACCCAGAACTTCTAAGCTAGTACAGCAATTTGTTTTTCCATTTCTGCAAGCCACGCATACACCACAACTGAGATAAGGCATAGTTACTACATTGTCACCTGCCTTGAGGCCTTTGTCATTTTCTCCTATCTCTTCTATTCTAGTTCCCAATTCGTGTCCTAAGATTCTTGGATACGTAAAAAAGGCCTGATTGCCAGCAAAAGCATGCAAATCTGTTCCACAGATACCTACCTTGGTAACTTTTAATAAGGCTTCGTCGCTTTTGGGTACGGGCTTTCCTTTTTCCTTTAGGATGAACTCGCCAGGCTGTTCACAGACAATATATTTCATAACAGGATGGATTGAATGGAATTATTGACTCAAAAATACCTTATGCAAAGGAATACTTCTACTACAAATAATGCCATATATGATACTTTTTTTGCCCATATTTGTATTTTATCGCCTTTTTTGCACTTAAAATAGCGATATCATACTAGAAGATTCTTTTTTGAACGAATGAAACTACACCTACTACATCGTGATAAACCAGGAAATAGCTCGTTTATGGTTACTCACCATATCGAACCTTTCTTTCTTAAAGTATGGCATTATCACCCTGAATTGGAGCTCGTGCTCTCTTTAAAAAGCACAGGTACTCGTTTCGTGGGTGATAGCATAAAAAAATTCGAAGAAGGCGATGTTGTCCTTATTGGTAAAAACCTACCGCATATGTGGCTCAATGACGAGGTCTATTTTAAAAAAGATAATAATCTCGGTGCGGAAGATATTGTCATCCACTTCAACAAAGAATTTTTAGGGACAGATTTTTTACAGGCAAATGAAATGAAGCATATTGCCAACTTACTTGGAAGGTCAAAATACGGCATAAAATTCATTGCTCCCCCAGAAAAAATAATTCGAATTATCAAAAAAATAGATGAGCTGGAATCTGGGTTCGAAAGAACTTTAAAGTTTATAGAGGTATTAAGCGAACTGGCACAGCATGGCGAATTCGAGCTCCTGGCAAGTGAAGGGTTCGTGAATTCATTCAAGCAAAATAAAAATGAGAATTTGGACAAAACTTTTGAATATATTTTTGAGAATTTTGCCCAACCCATATCACTAAATGATGTCGCGAGGGTTGCCAATATGAACGCCTCAGCTTTCAGTCGATTCTTTAAAAGAGTAAATCGAAAAACTTTTTCGAGATATTTGAATGAAGTTAGAATAGGGTATGCCTGTAAACAGTTGATAGAAAACAAACAAAATATCACCGCTATCTGTTATGAATCTGGTTTTAATAATATTTCAAACTTCAACCGACAGTTTAGAGCGATTAAAAACATGTCGCCCAGCCAGTTTCTTCTTCATCAAAAAACTGGAATAGAATAGGCGTATGACAAAAAACTATTTATCTACCTCGACTATGATCATATTAAATTGGTTATTTTTAAAGAAGCATAAAATCACATACTCAACTCTTAGATAATGAGAAAATTACTAATTGTATCAGTCCTAGCGATAATAGCTCTAAGCTGCAAGCAAGAAAAAAAAACAAAAGTAAAACCAATGATAACCATGGAAATGCCCCATGAGGTTGATACTGCAGTCACTTCTAAATTCTCTATTGAAATTCTGGATGCTGCTGCGAAAGACATTATAGATCCGAGAGCCAAGATACAGGTTTTGGCAGGTGGTTTTGAATGGACGGAGGGCACATTATATATTGAAGAGGACAATTATCTTTTATTCTCCGATATTCCGAATAACAAAGTATATAAATTGGACGCTCAAAACGATACTACCACTTACTTACATCCTTCAGGGTTTTCGGGTAAGAACTTTACTGGGGCAGAACCTGGTTCAAATGGACTGCTACTGAGTCCAAAAGGTGAGCTTGTACTGATGCAACATGGAGATCGTCAAGTGGCTAAGATGAATACTTCTTTGGCCAATCCACGGGAAGATTATACGGCATTAGCAGATAATTATAACGGCAAACGCTTCAATAGCCCCAATGATGGTTGTTATGACGCTCAAGGAAATCTCTATTTTACGGATCCACCATACGGATTACCAAAACGAATGAACGATCCAGAAAAAGAATTGGACTATCAAGGAGTATATTGTCTAATGCCTTCTGGGGAACTTCTATTAATCGACAAGTTGACCCGACCCAATGGTATAGGATTGTCACCAGATAACAAAACTTTGGTTGTGTCAGTCTCAGATCCTGAACATGCAGTTTGGTATACATACAACATAGAAAAGCCCGGGGTTGTTTCTGGCAAAAAATTGTTTTCCGATGTCACTCATTTAATTGGACAGGAAAACGAGGATGGACTTCCCGATGGGCTAAAAATAAATCAACAAGGGATAATCTTCGCTACAGGACCCGGTGGAGTTTGGATCTTCAATCCTGAAGGCAAAGCACTGGCTCGAATACGTACGGGGCAAAAAACCGCGAATTGTGCTTTTGGAAAAGATGAGAAAAGACTATTTATGGCAGCCGATGATTATATTTTGGCCGTCGATTTAAAATAAGGTTTCTAGAAATTTTTCAGCTGTTCGAATGCCGCATCGACCGTTGTAACCGGTAGTTTGCAAACTCGATTTTGACACACATAGATATAGGTTTCACCATCTACATATCGGTCTTCAAAAAGTGGCAGTTCGCTTTCGGTACCGCTACCAACGATTAGCGTGTTTGGCAGATGTTTCTCTTTTAGTGTTCGAACATTATTTTCAGCATCTTCACCCACCACTACAATCTCATAAAACGGATAGGAATTCTGCAAAAGAAGGTGACTCCAATTAGCATAACTAGAACTATAATCTTTAACGTAGGGCAACAAAGTAGTTAACATGGTCTTAGATTGCCTTGAATAATCAACGTTATAGTTGATATGGCCCAATTCAAAAAGATTATGGGCCATGACAGAGTTGGGTGAAGGAACATCACCATCATGGGTCTTGATGATATTTGAAATGAGGGCTTCGTTATCATTGAATCGGTACAATCCTGAACTGGCATCAAAAAATCGTTCCTGGGTTTCTTTTGTTAGAGAAGTAGCAAAATCGAGATAAGAAACATCTAGATTCACCGAATAAAGTTTAATGATTGCTCGAGTCAAAAAAGCGTAATCTTCTAAAAAACCTTCGGTTCGTTTACTTCCTTCTTTGTAGGAATGTTTCAATTGACCGTTCACATGGCTTTTTGCCCTTAAGAATTCGTATACAGAAACTGCTTGTTCTAGAAAACCCTCCTCCCCAAAAGCGGTGTAGGCCTCAACAAAACCGCTTATTAGCAACGCATTCCAAGAAGTTAGCACCTTGTCATCGGTATTGGGTCGGACCCTATTGACCCTCGTTTGCATCAGCTTTTCTTTCCAACTTTTCTTGAGCTCATGCAATTCATCATGCTTAATCATGTGCTCTTCAATAAAAGCATCATCAGTACTTCCCTTGTGAAGAATATAGGAATCATTCTCCCAAACAGTTCCTTTTTCAATATTGAAATAAGTTCTGAACAATGGGTAATCTTCTCCTAAAACATTTTGCAATTCCTCATTTCTCCAAATATAGAACTTGCCCTCTTCTCCTTCACTATCTGCATCTAATGCAGCGTAGTATCCTCCCTCTTCATTTTTCATTTCACGATTTAAGAAGGCGATGGTTTCAAAAACTACATCCTTATAATTAGGTTCCTTAAAAACTTTAAATGCTTTAGAGTATAATCCTATCAATTGGGCATTGTCATATAACATTTTTTCAAAATGGGGCACCTTCCATTGCGGGTCCGTACTATATCTAAAAAAGCCACCCCCTAGGTGGTCATAAATACCACCATTGGCAATCTTGTCTAGTGTATTCTTTATGTGTAACAAGGCTTCTTGATCCTTAGCGACCACAGCATAATCCAACAGAAAATCAAGTGCATTAGGTCCTGGGAATTTCTGTTGGCCTTTGTCTCCCCCGAACTCCAGGTCCCATGATTTCTTCCAGTTGTCTACACCTGATTTCAAGGCCAGTGGCGTTAATTTTTCGAACTCTGAAGAGGGTGTAAAAACATTGGTCTCTTCTATTCCCGCCGCTAATCTATCTGCATATTCCCTGGCTTTCTCCGGATTTTCAGAAAATTGTGTATTTACGTTGGTCAAAACCTGCATCCATTGGTCCTTGGTATGGTAGGTACCAAGGTATAAAGGTTTTCCATCGGGTAAGGTAATCGCATTCAAAGGCCATCCTCCATTTTGACCTTGTAATTGAGCTGCCGTTTGATATACCTGATCGATATCGGGCCGTTCTTCACGATCTACTTTGATACTGATGAAATTTTCGTTCATCAGCTTGGCCACCTCCGCATCTTCAAAGGTCTCTTCCTCCATTACATGACACCAGTGGCATGAAGAATATCCAATACTAACCAAAATCAATTTATTGGTGGCCTTGGCCTCCTCCAAGACGTTCTCGTTCCAAGCCTTCCAATTGACCGGATTATGGGCGTGTTGCAACAAGTATGGACTTGTTTCATCAATCAGATCATTGGTGAAGGTATGTTCAACACTTTTAGACTGTGTCTGCTTACACGAGTAAAAGGTGAACAGCACTATGGTAAAAAAAAGTAAAAATCCTGAGGAGGTCTTCAATTGTATATATTCAACTATTTGTAAGAAGTAAAAGTAAGACAATATGAAAGAAATTAAACAGGACCGTATGCAAAGGTTTCATTTTGCAATAAGGTCCTCTTTGTCTTTTTAGAAACATTGATTAGGTTTCTTTCAATTCTAATTATTGCGCCACACACTAAGCTTCTCAACCTCAGGTTCTTGTGGTTTATCGATTATAATTGGTTAGTAGGTCTATAACCATTTTCTTCGAAAAACAATCAACCTTAGAAACTATACACCTATGATTTCATCTGAAAAAACTGTACGTGTGAAAAATTCAAATATTGACACCGTTCTTTTGGTTAAAAAACTATATGACCTAAGAAAAGAATTTGTGGCGGGTTATTCAGGCAAATTAAGGATTCGTAAATATGAACAAACCCGAGACTTCACCATAGCATTGAACAAAGCTATTTTCATAGCCAATCAGAAATTGGCTGATAAATCAAACTACCTTTCTGAAATTGTAGATCTAGAAAAACATCTACTAGATCTTCATAAAACTTTCGAAGTTTTAAAGAACTAAAATCTGTATCCTAGACGTAACATTGCTCCTCTAGGTAAAACAGGTACTACCACAAAACTTGCATCAGGATTGGATTGTATAAAATCTGAAGTTACACCATTCGCATTCGCACCAAAGCTATTCGCACCGAAGAAATTCGCCAGGCCTTCAGAGTTGAACACATTGGTTACCAAAGCATTCACCGACCAATTTTGATTGATGGTATAACCGGCCCCAATATTGAATATACCATAGGCAGGAAGTTGAAAGGCATTGGCTATATTGCCCTCACGCTCTCCCATATATTGCCATTTCAAAAATGAAGAAAACTTTTTGCACTGGTATTCCGCTCCTAAATTGAACATCAACTTGGGATTAAATGGAAGCTCATTACCAGAAAAATCTTGCACACTATCATCATCTTGATCTACGGAGCCCGCTGCATCATAAATTGTCCAATCCTTTGCCTTACCATCTTGGAGCGTACCATTAAAGCTAAAAGTTAGGTCATTGGTTATGGCATAGGCACTCTCCCACTCCAGTCCAATTGTTCGGGAAGAATTAAATTGAACAGGGGTGTAAAATACCGTACCTGACCCTTCATCGAATTCAAAATTGGTCACCCCGATATTTTTCAGTTGACTCCAAAAAGCCGTGGTGGTAAATGAAAAATTAGGAAGGTTCCATTTCAGGCCAGCTTCAATTTGATTGATTTTCTGGACTTCCCCTTTTTGATTGATGGGAACATTTGAAAAATTATTGAAATAGTAATTTAATTCAGGTGCCTTGTTACCTCCTGAAAAACGTGCAAATAAAGCGGCATCTTCCTGAAATTTGTAGTTCAATCCAATGGAATGTGATACATATCCATAGTTATAATCGAACTCATCTCTTTCACCTGTCGGAGCGAAAACATTACTATCATATAAAGTATTGGTGTTTCCATCAACCCCTCCCACTTGGTTGAAAGGTGTAAAACGATCCTTGCTACCCTTATGATTTATGGTCTCATATCGAAGCCCCAAATCTAAATGGAATTTCTCGGCGATTTTCCAACGATCATTTACAAAAGCGGCAACCTGACTTACCTTAGCTCGGGAATTCACAAAGAAAAGCCCGCCGTAGTTACTTACTCCGTTTTCATCGGATAACGCAAGAACTGGTTCACCCGGATTTTCGACCGTCACCCGCAACATTCTTGGATTGGGCTCATAGGTCACATAACCAAAGCTACCTTGTGTAAATAGTGACGTGTTCGAAAAGCCACCTGACAATCCAAAATTCAGATCATGGTTTTCTGCTTGCTTTCGAAAGGTCAATTGATCCATCCACTCTTTAGCTTCATTGTCATTGTACCATGCGGCCGTACCCATAATTCCGTCATTTGGTAACCTTCCTTCCGTCAGATAGTCAAAACTGGCTGCCTCACCCTGAAAAATAGCCAATGAGCCGAAGTTATTAATTTGAGCAATTTCATTGCCGGTCTGAGCATCCCGAAATACCAAATTTCCGAAAGCTGAAAAATCACCACCAAATAAAATCCCAAAATCACGACTTAAACCGGAAACCAAAAAATCATCCAAAGAGACAAAATTATTACTTATTGAAGTTTGCCAATTTGCATCCTTATTCGAAAATTTAAGATTATTGCGAATGGACCATCCGTTCCCCAACCTTTGTAGCAAGTCCACTCCAAAAGCCCGATCTTGGGCATGAACTCCTTGTGAAGGGTTGAAGTCATTGGTCGCTCCTTCATTCAATCGTCGACCATCTGGAATAGCGGCGTTAAAAGAAGGCATCATCAAAGCAGTAGTATTAAAGTCTTGACCAAAAGCAGCCTGTGGGTCCTCCCAATTCGTTGCAGCTACACCTGTGTAACGATTTGTAAAATCATCTAATATTTTTCCGTAGAATTTGAAATAGCCATTACGGTTGCGTTTAATAACATTGAACTTCACCTGTCCACCTTTACTAAAGGTAAAATCTGTATCTCTAGCGCCTTCATCACGACGGTAATGACCACCAATATTATAGAACCAATTATTCCCGAGCGGCCCACCAAAATCCAAATCAATCCTAGTCATCGGGTTTCCTTCTCCCTGAACACCTCCCGACAACTGAATCTCTCCACCAAAGGTGTCCTTAGGGCCTTGGGAAATGAAATTGTAGATTCCTCCGGGTGCATTCAAAGCAGTTATCGAAGCACTACCTCCACGTATTCCTTCGACACTTTTTGTAGTTAAATCAAGTCGATGAAAAATATCAGGGGAATAATAGGAATGCTGTACTAAACTTACTGGTAGTCCATCCTCTTGCAAAGAAACATAATACCAACCTGTATCATCCTCGGCCGAGGCCGAAATACCCCGAGCATATACTTTGGTAAAAACCTCTCCCGCAGATTGGTCTACAAAAGTACCTGGAACCGCCTGCAGAACATCAGCCGATCCCCTCGGAAAAATTTGCTGTAAATCTTTGGTTTTTAAGGTGGTAATTGCGGTGCTGGATTCTAATTGTTTACGGGGATCAAAGGTACCTGTAACAACAACGGATTCAAGATTTAAAAGATCTTCTTGTAAAACTATATTTATTGAAACATCCGTTGAAGCGACCTCTATCGGTTCTTCATAAGTTTTTAAACCCAAATGAGTGACTACAAGTCTATAGCTACCCGGTGCTATATCTTGAATTTCAAAAGCTCCATTGACATCGGTAATACCAAAAAAGCCATACGCTTCAAGCATTACATTTGCACCAGCCAAGGGCTGACTACGACTATCCTTGACCTCACCTGAAACGGTCACTTGTGAAAAAATAGCAGATGTTGTACTTATTAAAAGGGCTAGAAATAATAAAAATCGCATTGGTTTGTTCTTTGTTTTGACATGAAGAACGCAAAGATACGGTGGTTTAGTCTGACTTGATCATGATTTAAATCATAAAAAATTTAGATCACCTTTAGCAAACGTTTTTTGAGTTTTACTTGGCCGTCCAACCTCCATCAACAGTAAGCATCGAACCTACCATATAGCTGCCAGCATCACTGGCAAGAAACATAGCGGCCCCTTGAATTTCTTTTAACTCACCCCAACGTGCCAAGGCTGTGGCACCAACGATAAATTTTTTGGCTTCTTCCGTACCTGCTATGGGAATATTCATTTCAGTCAAAAAAGGTCCGGGGCAGATGGCATTTACGGTTATCCCAAAAGAAGCAAGCTCAAGCCCCAAAGCCCTTGTCATTTGAACAACTGCACCCTTACTTGTTGCGTAAGGGGTCCTATTGGCAAGACCAACCAGACCCAGCGTACTGGCCATATTAATTATACGCCCCCATCCATTTTTTTTCATTTGGGGCACTACAGCTTTTGATGCCAACCAAATTCCATCCACATTGACCTTCATCACCTGATTGAATTCATCATGGGAAAGTTGGTCGATTGCTCCCCTAATGTTAATCCCTGCGCTGTTGATTAAAATATCGACACTCCCCAAATCATTTTGTGCAGATGCCACCGCCTTATTGATTTCAGATTCCATGGTTACATCCGCGCTATATGCCCTAGCTTCAACACCATATGTGTTTGACAGGGACTCTGCAGCTTCCTGGCCTTCCTCCAAATTTCTATTGACCAAAGCTATATTTGCACCGGCAGATGCCAAACCTGCAGCCATGGCTAAACCAAGACCCTTTGAACCTCCTGTTATCAATGCATTTTTCCCTTTTAAATCAAAGAGTTGAATTCCTGGTAATTTTGTGTCGATCATATTCTTTTTCTAATTTTTGATTTAGCTAAAGCCATAATTCTTTTTTGCAAATAACACAGATGTCCTGTTGTTCTCAATCTCCAACGCCAACTGTTCATCAACTGGCTTTTTCGAAATTCGAGGCAAGGCTTCTTTTGATTTGTGTTCCTTTATCTTTCTAAGAAAACCTGCTAATTCTTTGGCCTCTATTTTGTCAAAAGTCGTCCAATATTTTTGTGTTAGACAAGGAATTTCCAATGGGTCTCGTGTAATCATCTCCAAATTAAATCGGATATTAGGATTGTATTTTCTTATCTCGGTTATCATGCCCGTAATATCTAAAAAACCATCTCCCAGATTTACTTCTGACATCAGAAAGCCATCTTTATATTCTTCAACTGCCATATCTTTTAAATGAACTGTGAGTGCATAAGGGGCAAGGGCCTTGACAACTTCCATGGGATCCTCCAATAGAGCTATGTTGTTTCCGGTATCAAGAGTTACACCTACCCATTCACTATCAAGGGTTTTTAGGATTTCCAAAAACTCCTCAGTACGCCAATCTTTATGGTTTTCCACCGCGAGACGCATTTGGTGCTTGCGCATAACAGGCTCGGCCAGTTGTAATGATCTTTCTGAGGTGCTTCTAAAATTTTGAAAGGCCTCTTTGGAGTCAAAATTCTGATAGCGTCTACCTGAAAGGCAAACTGTACGGATAATATCGACCTCCATGGCCCTTGTCTCCTGAACCTGTTGGTCAAATCTAGCGACATCACCTTCATCTTTTGGCAGCTTGATTTGTCCTTCCATAAAGAAGTCCAGTTCGTCTCGGCGCTTCAAAATCTTTCTGGCCAATTTAGCATTCAGACTGTGCATAGTTAACTGTGCGCCACTAAAGCCAAGGGAGCTGAAATGTTCTATCATCTCTAAGGCATTGGCGTATTCAGGATACTTAAGGCTTTTCATTTTACGATACCGACGCAGCATAAAAGTAGCTTCTGCAGCTCCAAATCTGGTTTCCCCATAGACAGTAGGAATAGTAGGAAAAACAGGTAGGCCCATAGCCAAAGCCCCACTAGCAGTTTTCTTGATGAAAGTTCTTCGTTTCATAATAGTATCATGATCGTCTCAAAAAACGTCTTTCTAATGTAGTGATTTTTGCAATGCACAAAAAATGAATTGGTTTATAATTAGAAAGTCCTATCATAAGAATGTCACATATTTCATAAACAATGATTCAAAAATCACCAATGGTCATTTAAAGCCCTTCCATTTTGCGAACTATCGGAAAGATGTTTACTTTAATACGCTCATATAATAAAATTTTAATGGAAGAAAAGAATAAAAAGAAACTACGCAGTTCAGATTGGTTTAGTCCGGTTGATCCAAAATCAGCCTTTATACATCGCTCTTGGCTGCGCAACCAAGGATATCCTGATGACTATTTTAGAAGTAGACCTGTTATTGGAATTTGCAATACTTGGTCTGACCTTACCCCATGTAATGGTCACCTTCGTGAATTTGCGGAGTTTGTAAAAAGAGGGGTATTGGAAGCTGGTGGTGTTCCCTTCGAATTCCCCGTAACCAGCTTGGGTGAAATATTGATGCGCCCTACTGCCATGCTTTTTCGAAATCTGGCCGCAATGGATACCGAGGAAACTATTAGAGCCAATCCCCTAGATGGTGTTGTCTTGTTAACGGGTTGTGATAAAACGACTCCTTCAACGGTAATGGGGGCATGTAGTGTAGATCTACCAACTATTGTAGTACCTGGCGGACCCATGTTAAACGGTAAATACAAAGGCGAGCGAATCGGCTCAGGAACGTTTGTTTGGCAATTGAAGGATAAGATTAAAAATGAAGGGTTTACTCCCGAAGATCAGATTGAAGCAGAGATTTGTTCCGCAAGAAGCTCAGGGCATTGCATGACTATGGGTACGGCCTCGACTATGGCCTGTATGGTAGAATCTTTAGGACTTACTTTGCCCGGTGCGGCAGCTATTCCCGCCGTTGATTCTAGAAAAAAGGCAATGGCACAATTGTCAGGAAGACGCATTGTAGATATGGTTCGTGAAGATCTGAAGCTCTCTAAGGTGTTAACACGGGAGGCATTTGAAAATGCGATAAAAATTAATGCTGCGGTAGGCGGTTCTACAAACTTCATTATCCATCTGACTGCGATTGCAGGCAGAATCGGTGTAAAACTTGACTTAAAGGATTTCGATGATTTGGGGAGCAAAATTCCTTTATTGGTTAATCTAATGCCTTCGGGTAAATTTTTGATGGAAGACTTTTTCGATGCTGGCGGTTTACCTGTTGTTATCAAGGAAATGGCCAAGCACCTGCACAATGATGCTATCACTGTTAATGGAAAGTCGATTGGAGAGAATAATAAAAAGGCAGAGTGTTATAATACCGAGGTGATTTCTCCGCTTGATGAACCTTTCATTGAAGAAGCAGGAATTGCAGTCCTCTACGGAAACCTCTGCGAAAATGGCGCGGTTATCAAACCATCAGCTGCCACTCCCGAATTGATGTCCCATAGAGGAAAAGCCGTTGTTTTTGAAACCATTGAAGAATTTCTGGCGACAGTGGACAATCCTGAACTTGATATTGATGAAAATAGCGTAATGGTGCTAAAAGGTGTTGGTCCCGTTGGTTATCCAGGAATGCCTGAAGTTGGCAATATGGAAATTCCCGAGAAACTCCTTAAAAAAGGAATCAAGGATATGGTACGTATTTCAGATGGAAGAATGAGCGGTACGGCTTTCGGTACAGTGGTACTTCATGTTTCTCCAGAATCATCAGTAGGTGGAGTCTTGGGACTTGTTCAAACAGGAGATTATATTGTTTTGGATGTACCCAACAGAAAACTTCACTTAGAAGTTGATGATTCGGAATTGGAAAAAAGAAAATCGGAGTGGATGGCCCCAAAACCAGCGGTGGAAAGAGGTTATACCAGTTTATATACCAAAACCGTACAACAGTCTCACCTTGGTGCAGACCTTGATTTTCTAGTAGGCAAATCAAGCGCCAAAGTAACCCGTGATGCACATTAAACCAACCAAATTATGATATCCATACTTCTATTAGTCCTCAGTGTTTTACTCATCATTTTATTGACCGTTAAGTTGAAGGTACATCCTTTTTTGGCACTTTTGGCGGCAGCTATTTTCTTTGCGCTGTTTTCAGGCATGACCCTAGACAATATAGTTAAATATGTCAATGATGGATTTGGAATAACACTAGGTAAAATAGGAATCGTTATCGTTTTAGGTGTCATTATCGGGGCATTTTTAGAACATTCCGGTGGTGCGTATAAACTTGCTGAAGTGGTTTTACGCGTTATTGGCAAGAAACGGGTACATGCGGCCATGGGTATTGTGGGTTTCATTGTGTCTATCCCCGTATTTGCAGATAGTGGTTTCATTATTCTAAATCCATTAAATAAAAGTTTGACCAAAAGAGCTGGTCTTTCTATTGTAGGAACGGCAACGGCACTAATTTTGGGGCTAATGATCACGCATGTTTTAGTGCCCCCTACCCCTGGGCCAATTGCTGCGGCGGGAATTATTGGTGCCGATGTAGGCTTGGTAATGTTAGTTGGACTCATTATTGGAGTTCTTTCACTTGTAGTTGCAATTATCTATTGTAAAAAAATGGGGTCAAAGTATTTTGTAGACCCCAATCCGGAGATTACAGATGAAGTCATTCAAGAAAAAATGAAGGGTGCACCGAGCGCCTTCAAAGCGTTCTTGCCCATTTTGATTCCGATTTTACTCATTGTAGGAAAGTCAATTATGGAATTCAGTTTGGTCGAGGGTCAAGAACCTACCGCTCTTGTTAAATTCATTTCTTTTATCGGGTCTCCCATCATTGCTTTGATAATAGGAATGTTGTTTGCTTTTTTACTTCCTAAAAAATGGGACAATGAAATGTTGGCCACCACAGGTTGGGTAGGTAAAGCCTTGGCCGATGCTTCGAATATTATTCTAATTACAGGTGCCGGCGGTATTTTTGGAACCATTCTTCAGAATAGTGGTATCGCCGAAGTTTTGGCAGAATCGCTTTCAGGAGCGAATCTGGGTATTTGGCTTCCATTCCTACTTTGCGCCGCAATTAAAACTGCTCAAGGATCTTCAACAGTAGCGCTGATAACAACGGCTTCAATTGTTGCACCCTTATTGCTAACGATGGGGTTCTCAACTGAAATTGACAAGGCCTTGGTAGTATCGGCTATTGGTGCAGGTGCTATGGTGGTCTCTCATGCGAATGATAGTGGTTTTTGGATTTTAACTCAATTTTCAGGAATCGATGTAAAAACCGGTTATCGAGTTTATACTTTAGGAACTTTCGTAGTTGGCACATTTGCGGCACTTTGTGTGTTCATAGCCACTTTTATCTTCTAGACCAATGCATTCTCAATTTAAAAAAATAGAGGAAATTGTTTCAGTAATACTGGTACTTTTTTCCTCTTTATTTTTTTGCAATTGTAATAGACCTATTTCACCTCCTCTTTCGCCAGAAGAAGCCTTGGAGACCTTTCAATTTGCAGATGAGAATCTCAAAATCGAACTAGTAGCCTCAGAGCCCCTAGTACAAGACCCTGTAACCATTGCCTTTGATGAGGGAGGTCGGCTTTGGGTGTCCGAAATGCTAGGTTTCATGCAAGACATTGATGGTACAGGTGAAGAAGATAGAATTGGAAGAATTTCTGTTCTATTTGATGACGATGGTGATGGTAAAATGGATCGTAGACAGACTTTTTTAGACAGCCTAATTCTTCCGAGGGCCTTGGCAGTGGTCAAAGGAGGTGCCTTAATTGCCGAAAATATGCCATTATGGTATGTTGCCGATACCGATGGAGACCTTAAAGCTGACACTAAAATATTGATTGATTCACTTTACGGAGGGTTAGGCGTGCCAGAGCACTCCGCCAACGGTTTATTGCTTGGAATGGACAATTGGTTCTACAATGCCAAGTCAAAATTCCGCTACAAAAAAATCGGAAATGAATGGGTCAAAAACGAGACGGAATTCCGCGGGCAATGGGGCATTTGTCAAGATGATGCAGGACGATTGTTTTACAATTACAATTGGTCGCAACTACATGCAGATTTAGTACCTCCTAATTCCTTGATGGCCAATAAAAATCATACCGCTACTTCAGGTATTGATCATGGTTTGACTTTAAACAGAAGAGTCTATCCCATTAGAAGTAATACTGCTATCAATAGGGGTTATGTTCCCGGTACATTAGATGAAAATGGCAGCATACTTGAATTTGCATCTGCATGCGGTCCGTTGATTAATCGTGGTCGTGCCTTGCCACAAAGTTATTATGGAGATGCCTTTGTATGCGAGCCAACAGCCAACCTCATCAAACAAAATGAGATTATAGAAGAAGGTTTCATGTTGCGAGCTGAAAACACTTACAAAAACAAAGAGTTCTTAGCCTCTACCGATGAGCGCTTTCGTCCCATATCATTAGCTTCCGGTCCTGATGGGGCGCTCTACGTGGTAGATATGTACAAAGGGATAATACAACACGCTCCATATATGACTGATTACCTTCGCGAGGAAACCCTAAAGCGAGGACTTGACAAACCTATCAACATGGGACGAATTTGGAGGATAACTTCCAAAAAACATAAAAAGGATTCTTTGCCCAATCTTTCAAAAATGGAGGCTCCTGAATTAGTAAAACAACTCAATAGTCCAAACGGTTGGACAAGAGATACTGCCCAACGTCTTTTGGTCGAGAAAGGAGACCTTGCGATTCTGCCTCAACTCAAACAGTTGATTGAAAATGGAAATCCCCTAGGTCAATTACAAACGCTTTGGGCACTAGAAGGTCTAGGGTACAAAAACCCTGATATTTATATTTCTTCCCTTTACAAAAAGGATTCAAAAGTGGCACAGGCAGCTCTACGACTTTCTATGATGGCTGTTGAAGAATATCCTGAGGTTATTCCTGAAATTGAAAATTTTATTCTACGTAATTATGACAAGGCCGAATCCGTTTTGAGAATGCAAATGGTACTTGCGAGCAACCAAATCAATTCAAAAGTGGCTTTTGACATTTCTCAGAAATTTTTATCTGAGTATGGGCAGCTGCCAGTTGCCCGAGATGTTGTTATGAGTAGCTTGACGGGAAGAGAATCTGATATGTTGGCCTACTTTCTATCCCAAGAAAATATAGAGCACTACAATCAAAGCAATGAAATATTTATTGAAATGCTCGCTACTTCAATTTCAAGTTCAAAATCTGCCCAGGATATCAATAAATTGAAAAATATCGTGGAGACCACAAAGGATTCCCTGCAAGTTTGGATCAAAAATGCCATTGTAAGCGGTATGAACAATACCATTAGTGATGATTCAGAGGTAGTTTCAACTACCCCCACCACTATCGACCAAAAAGTGTACGCCACTGGTCGCCAAAATTACGTCAACCTATGTGCAAGTTGTCATGGTACAAATGGTGAAGGGATGAAACGTTTTGCGCCACCATTAAAAAAATCGGAATGGGTAACCGGCGATGACCAAAAATTGGCCATGTTACTTTTACATGGTATGCAGGGGCCGGTAAAAGTCAATGGAAAAAAATACGACACCCCAGACATTCTTCCTGAAATGCCATCTTTCTCAACACTGCAGAATCAAGATATTGCGGCTATAGCAACATATATTAGAAATGCTTGGGGTAATTCAGGGAACGAAGTAACTAGTAGAACTGTGGGCAGTGTTCGTTTTAGGACCCAGGGAAAAGTCACACCTTGGACCGCCACAGAGTTGGATACACTCATTTTTGACATTGATATGTAATTGATTAGTAAGAACCTAATCATGATGGTTCCACTTTTCGTTTCGTAGGGCAACCCAGTATTCACAATATATCTTGGAAGTTATTATCGTTGTTTATTGCTAAATCCGCCAAATCCAAAAGATATACCATCTTATATTGCTGTTAGGAACATTAAGTCACTGTAGCCTGTTGAAAAGGCCAGCTTCAATATTTAGGTTATGCAACCATTGTTACCGATGCATATTCTATCATACCATATTTTTGTTGAAAGATCAAATAGTTTTCCAATGATTGAAGAATTAAAAGAGAGTTACGGAACTATTTTCGAAGAAGCACTTGTCAATGAAATAGTGCAAGTTGGTACGTTAAAAGAAATCCCGGAAGGATTTAAACTGATGGATATAGGTGAGCATATAAGAAGAATGCCTTTGCTTATTTCAGGGGCAATAAAAGTGCTTCGTGAAGATAACGACGGTGACGAATTGTTACTTTATTATCTTGAAAAAGGAGATACATGTTCTATGACCTTGACTTGCTGCATGGGAGATTCTAAAAGCGAAATTAGGGCCATTGCAGAAACCGATACCAAACTGATTATGGTACCCATTCAAAAAATGGACGAATGGGTTGCCAAGTACAAATCTTGGCGAAATTTTATTTTTGAAAGTTATCATAATAGGTTAAATGAATTATTACATACGTTAGATCACATTGCTTTTGACAACATGGATATACGTTTGACCGGTTATCTCAAGGAAAAAGCAAGAATCAACAAAGGTGATTTCATTAACAGTACCCATCAAGAAATCGCCTACGATTTACATAGTTCTAGAGTTGTGATATCAAGGCTACTTAAAAAGTTGGAGCAAATGGGTAAAATTAGACTGCATCGTAACAACATCGAGGTTTTGGATTTGTAAGAAATCTGTAACCAATGTTACGGTCTAAGGGTTAGGTTCCATTTAATTTTGCAGCTAATATCTCTTTCATGTTAAAACGCTATTTACCAATACTTCAATGGCTTCCTGACTATAAAAAATCGTATTTGTCAGGTGATATTAGTGCTGGATTGACCGTAGGCATTATGCTCATACCCCAAGGTATGGCCTATGCAATGATTGCAGGTCTGCCTCCCGTTTTTGGTCTCTATGCGGCATTGGTTCCTCAAGTAATCTATGCAATCTTGGGTACCTCACGACAATTAGCCATTGGTCCTGTAGCTATGGACTCGCTGCTCGTAGCATCCGGTTTAGGAGCACTAGCACTTTCGGGTATTGACGAATACATTGCGATGGCCATTTTTTTGGCTTTGTTCATGGGTACGATTCAATTCGCTTTAGGGCTGCTGCGTATGGGTTTTTTGGTCAACTTCCTATCAAAACCTGTAATCAGCGGTTTCACTTCCGCAGCAGCAATAATAATCGGATTGAGCCAATTAAAACATCTACTAGGTACTCCCATAGAACGTAGTAGTCAGGTACATATCCTTTTAAAAAATGCATTTGCCACCATCACTGATACAAATTTAATTACGCTGGGTGTTGGAGTTTTAGCTATTATTCTAATTAGCATCATAAAGAAAATCAACAAAAGTATTCCCGCCGCCCTAATAGTAGTTGTCTTAGGAATTCTAGGTATTTATTTCTTTGGATTAAATGATATGGGAGTGCAAATTGTCGGAGAAGTACCTAGTGGGTTACCTGAATTCAAGCTTCCCTCTATTGAGCATTCTCGAATTTCCGAACTTTTTCCAATTGCCCTAGCACTTGCCCTAATTGCATTTATGGAAGCTATTTCGGTAGCAAAAGCGGTGGAAGAAAAACATTCAAACTATGAGGTAGATGCCAATCAAGAATTGATTGCATTGGGTGCTTCAAATATTGTTGGATCGCTATTTCAATCCTACCCGACCACTGGTGGATTTTCAAGAACAGCAATCAACGACCAAGCTGGTGCGAAAACGGGTATCGCACCGATTATAAGTGCCCTGATAGTTGGTCTTACTTTGTTGTTCCTTACTCCCCTATTCTATTATTTGCCAAATGCCGTATTAGCCGCAATCATTATGGTAGCTGTATTTGGGTTGATAGATTTTAAGTATCCCATACAATTGTTTAAGAACAGAAGGGACGAGTTCTTTCTTTTACTGGCAACTTTTCTAATCACTCTTAGCGTGGGCATCAAAGAGGGTATTCTAATAGGTGTTCTGATTTCCTTGTTATTATTGGTATATAGAACATCAAGACCCCATATAGCAATATTGGGCCGTATTAGAAATACTAACTATTTCAAGAATGTGGCCCGCTTTCCCGAAGACACTGAAACATTCAAAGAGTTTTTAATAGTGCGATTTGACGCGCAGCTCTATTTTGGGAATAAAGATTTTTTTAGAAAAGAATTACTGAAACATATAGAAGGAGAAAAAAACCAAATAAAATATATTATTCTCAATGCCGAAGCCATTAACTATATCGATAGCAGTGCAGTTCATATGTTGCGTCAGATAATCAATGAACTAAGAGACCAAAGAATCAAATTGGTTGTAGCTGGAGCTATTGGGCCGACAAGAGATATTTTTTATTCAAGTAAATTGATTCATGATATTGGCAAAGAAAACTTATTTGTAAAGACCTATGAGGCCTTCGAACATTGCCAGTCATTGAGTCAAAAAACAACTGTTGAAGATAAAATTTCGCTTCAATCAAAAAAAGTCCTTATGTAACAAAAGTCACTGTAAAGCTGTAATTTCAATACTACTTTTATTCTGTAAACCTTTAAAATAAAATCTAATGAAAGTAGAACAGATTTATACAGGATGTTTGGCACATGCAGCGTATTACATTGAAAGCAAGGGAATGGCCGCTGTGTTTGACCCACTGCGTGAAGTGCAACCCTATATAGACAGAGCTCAACTGGATAAGGCGAAAATCAAATATGTCTTCGAAACCCATTTTCATGCTGACTTTGTAAGTGGTCATTTAGATTTAAGAAAAAAAGTTGGTGCCGAAATCGTATTTGGCCCAGGGGCTAAACCAGCATATGAAGCAACGACTGCCGTGGATGGCCAAATTTTTGAAATCGGCGACTATAAAGTAAAGGTAATTCACACTCCTGGGCATACGATGGAAAGCACCACCTATCTTTTAATAGATGAAAATGGCGAGGAACATGGTATAATTACAGGAGATACACTTTTCATTGGTGACGTGGGCCGGCCCGACCTTGCACAACATGTAGTTTCAGAATTGACCGAAAAGAAACTAGCCGGTCATTTGTACGATTCCCTTCGAAACAAAATCATGACCCTAAGCGATGATTTGATTGTTTATCCGAACCACGGTGCAGGTTCCGCTTGTGGAAAAATGATGAGTAAAGAAACTACGGACACACTTGGTCATCAAAAGAAGGTTAACTATGCATTGCGACCCGATATGACCAAAGAAGAATTCATAGATGAAGTATTGACAGGGCTTACGGCGCCTCCAGGATACTTTCCCCAGAATGTATTATTGAACATCAAAGGATATGAAAGCTTGGATGACGTCATGGATAGGGCAACTACCCCACTCTCGCCAGAGGCGTTCGAAGTGGCGGCCAATGAAACTGGCGCTCTGGTACTCGATACTAGAGATGCTGAAGATTTTTCCAAAGGGTTTATTCCAAACAGTGTCAATATTGGACTGGAAGGGAGCTTTGCACAATGGGTAGGCGAAATGATACCTGATGTAAAGCAAGAAATATTGCTGATCACCTACCCTGAAAAAGAACAGGAAGCCATTACCCGTTTGTCGAGGGTCGGCTATGACAATGCCTTAGGTTTTCTTAAAGAAGGGTTCAAAGCTTGGAAGGATTCAGGGAAAGGTTTTGAAACCGTAAGACGCATCACGGCAAGTGACGTGGAAAAGGACATTAATTCAGAAAAAACCTTAATAATCGATGTGCGCAAGAAGAGTGAATTTGACTCAGAACATGTTCTTGGGGCTATAAACGTTCCTCTGAATCAAATAAACCAAAATCTAGCACAATTCCCTAAAGACAAACCATTTATCATGTATTGTGCCGGAGGTTACAGGAGTATGATCGCAGCTTCTATTTTAAAGCAACGCGGCTGGGTTGATTTTGTAGATGTTATTGGTGGTTTTGATGATATTTCAAAAACCGAAATTCCAAAATCAGAGTATGTATGTCCTTCTACTTTGTTGTAAAAGTATGACTGCTCATTTCTTAAACCTGCCTTTGTGTCGACAGGTCTTTTTATAATTTCTTTAACGCGATGTGTAACCTAGGTTACTTTTTAAAGATTCAAACACCATTACTTTTATGTAAAACAAAATACAAATGGAAACTTTACATTCAGAAATAAAGACAATGCCAAGAATCGGGGACAATGCTCCAGATTTTGAGGCAACAACCACAAAAGGAAAAATTAGATTATCGGAATTTGCAAAAAACAAATGGTTGGTAATGTTTTCACATCCTGCTGATTTCACTCCTGTATGTACAACAGAGATGAGCGGCTTTGCCTCTCGAAAATCAGAGTTCGACGCACTAAATACAGAATTATTAGGACTCAGTATAGATAGTGTACATGCTCATTTAGGCTGGGTACAAAATGTTCGAAAAAACACTGGGATCTACTTTGACTTTCCTATCATAGCCGATTTGGATATGAAGGTGTCTAAGCTCTATGGTATGCTACAACCGAATGAAAGCGAGACCGCAGCGGTTCGCGCGGTATTCTTCATCGACCCAAAAAAGAAAATACGTTTGATAATGTATTATCCTCTAAATGTAGGCCGAAACATGGATGAAATTTTACGGGTTTTAGAAGCATTACAGACATCTGACAAATTCAAGGTAGCAATGCCCCTGGATTGGAAAAAAGGAGATAAAGTCATTGTTCCACCTCCAAAAACACTAGATGAAATGAACGCCAGATTAGAAGACGATTCTATTGAAATGATAGACTTCTATTTAGCGAAAAAAGAATTGAGTTACAATTGATTGGTTGGTTGTTTATAGGAAACGGTCATCGCTAAACCGGCCGTTTCCTTTTTAAAAAACCAATTTTCATTCTAAAAAAACAAATATGTCATTATTAAGTACACTTTTCGGAACCAAAAAAGAAACGTCGGACAAAATCGCAATATTAGATAGAGAGGTCTACGCAGATGCCATTATGACGGGTAATGTGCAACTAGTAGATGTTCGCACCTCAAAAGAATATAAGGGCGGTCATATCAAGAATGCCATCAATATCGATTTTTTCAAAGCAACGGATTTTGTAAATTCATTTGAAAAATTAGATAGAAACAAACCCGTTTATCTGTATTGTAGGTCAGGTGCACGAAGTCAAAAAGCAGCTCGAAGATTGATTGATATGGGTTTCTCTAAAATCTATGATTTAAAAGGGGGCTATATGCGCTGGGGATAGTACAATAAACACGTGTGTTCGTAAAGAAAATAAACAAGTATAACTATGAGAACATCGGTAATAGTTCAAAACTTAAAATGTGGCGGATGCGCCAAGACGATTATAACAAAACTGTCGGCCATTAAATCAATCTCTGAATTACAGGTGGATACGGAAGCCTCATCAGTATCATTTTGGTGTGAAAACATCAATGATGCAATGGTCGTGAAAGAAAAATTGAAAGCTATAGGTTATCCATCCATAGATGATGAGAACTCGGTTTTCTCCAAAGCTAAATCTTTTGTGAGTTGCGCAACCGGTAAAATATCCAAATAATGAAACAGTTGCTCGTTGTACTATTAATACTATATGCAAGTTGCAAAGATGCCAAGAAGTCAGAAATGGCACCTAACAATGGAGCCTCGAAAAACGAAATAAACGAAGTGGTAACTACCCATCCCGGGAAGAAAATCTTGGAAACGGAATGTTACATCTGTCATAATCCGAAAGCTTCAATGGAAAGTATGATAGCACCTCCAATGATTGCCGTCAAACAACACTATATCGACTCAAACACAACTAAAGAAGAGTTCACTGAGGCATTAATTTATTGGGTAAATGACCCAGAGCAGGAATCGAAAATGCCCCGCGCCATCAAAAAGTTCGGAAGCATGCCATATATACCATATCCTGACGATGCCATTGCACAAATCGCAGAGTACCTCTATGACTATGATATTGAAAAACCAGATTGGTTTGATGCGCATTTTAAAACGGAACATGGTCGTGGCAAAGGAAAAAGAGTTGACAACAATATTAAGGGGACTGCTGAAAAAGATACTCGAACCGATGATACAGATCGAGGTCTGAAGTATGCCTCCGCAGGAAAAGCCGTTTTGGGTAAAAACCTGATAAAGGCCATCAGTGAAAAAGGAACCGTTGGGGCAGTAGAATTCTGCAATAGCAAGGCAAGTATTTTAACTGACAGTTTATCTGTTATGAAAAACGCTATTATAGAGCGGGTTTCCGACAAACCTAGAAATACTGAAAATGCTGCAAACCAAGAGGAATTAGGATACATCACATACTTCAAAAAGTTAGTGGCAGCAGGCACCCAGCCAAAACCAATTGTAAAAACAGAAAAGAACGAGGTCCATTTTTACTATCCCATTACAACAAATACCATGTGCTTACAATGTCATGGAAAACCGAACGAGCAAATTCTACCAGAAACTTTGACAACCTTGAAAAACCTATATCCAGAGGACAAGGCAATTGGCTACACTATAAATGAAGTTAGAGGTATTTGGTCCATCAATTTTGAAAGCGCGGATATTAAATAAACGCCAAAACAAAATTTAAACAGTCATTCCGACAATTTCGAGCATATGTAACCAATGTTACAAAAATGCTAACTATTCCTAGTTAATTTTAGAAGATTACTAAAAACCCAATTAAGATGAGTTCACATCACCAAGTACTTATTATCGGAGGAGGTACTGCAGGCATTATGGTAGCTGCTCAACTTCTAAAACAAAAAAAAGCAAAGGATGTCGCTATTATCGAACCAGCAGATACGCATTATTATCAACCCGCATGGACTTTAGTAGGGGCAGGAACTTATGATTATGATAAAACGGCACGGCCTATGGCTTCAGTTATGCCTAAAGGGGTTACTTGGATAAAAGACAAAGCCACTGGTTTTAATCCTGAAAATAACTCGGTTAGCACAGCAACCAAGGGAGATGTCACCTATGATTATCTAGTGGTTGCCCCTGGTTTGGCATATGATTTCAGTTTGGTTCCTGGTTTGGGAGAAGTAATGGACAAGGGTGTGGTTTGTAGTAATTACACGAACCCAAAACATACTTGGAATGTCATTAAAAACTTTAGAGGTGGTACAGCATTATTTACGCAACCAACGACTCCGATAAAATGCGGAGGTGCCCCTCAAAAAATAATGTACTTGGCCGAAAGTCACTTCAATAAAAGTGGTGTTCGCAAAAACACCGAAGTAGTTTTTGCCACAGGCGGCACCGTAATTTTTGGTGTGAAAGAAATAGCAAAAACCTTAATGGAAGTTGTTGACCGAAAAGATATCAACTTAAGATTTCATCACAAACTCGTTGCTATCGATGGAGACAGGCAAATTGCTTGGTATAAAATGGGTAAGGACATTACCGCAGGTGGCTGTGTTGTCATATCAAGTGACCAAGCCGATGATCTAAAATTAGATGAAACGTTCCAATATAATTACAAAGATGTAAAGATCACTATGGATGGGGATCGTTACGGAATTCACTATGATATGTTACACACCGCTCCCCCTTCGGTAGCACCTAAATTTGTGAAACAATCGTCTTTGGTAAATGCAGCGGGTTGGTTAGATGTCGATCATCAGACCATGCAACACAATAAGTTCCCTAATATTTTTGGTCTGGGTGACGTTGCGGCGTTGCCCACGGCTAAAACAGGAGCAGCTATTCGCAAGCAAGTACCTATTGTGGTAGACAATATAGATTTATTGATGAAACACAATAAAATGGGTAGTAAAGCCTACAACGGTTATTCATCTTGCCCCTTGGTTACGGACTATGGAAAAATGGTTTTAGCCGAA
Organism: uncultured Maribacter sp.; assembly: GCA_964614665.1. GTDB lineage: Bacteria > Bacteroidota > Bacteroidia > Flavobacteriales > Flavobacteriaceae > Maribacter_C. Next base: position 34,373 of record CAZTLZ010000002.1, on the reverse strand, counting down.
TTCGACTATAACAACAACTTCATTCCTGACCCCAAACTGAAGCGAATGTTGATTTCGGACTCCTCAAAAGAACATTGGAGACTTTGGATGCTCAAAAAATACGGACTGCCATATCTGTATTGGAACAAGATGATGAAAGGTCAGGATGTCTAGTTGAATTTCCAACAACGTAGAATTATGAAAGAGGTAGAGTTTTGCAATTCTTCCTCTTTTTCTCTTGTAGGAGTGAACGAACTTGAATAAGAGCAGCTAGGGAATAAAATTCAAAAAAGGTTGTGTGACCAGTGCACTTGTATCTATTACCCCTTTCGTTCTGGCAGCAATATATGGTCACCTGTACTACTTCGTTAGTAGTGAGATAAATTATGTCGGCTATGGAGAGTATTCAAACGAAAAATCCCCATAGCCAAATACTATGGGGATTTCTATTGGCGTCAGTAGGTTCGGTTTAGAATCTATATCCAACCCCTAATCCGACAAGCAAAGGATTAATATCTACATCGGCTCCAACGGTTGCACCCAAGGCAGTTGTCGCATTTATGGTAGCATCCGTATTCATAAATACTTTCTTTAAATCTACATTTAAGAACCATTTGTCATTTAGATCATAATCCAAACCAGCTTGTAGGGCAAAACCAAAACTGCTATCGTAATCTATATCATCTGCTACCGGGCCTTCTTTTATACCATAGAAAATGGTATAATTGACCCCCGCCCCTAAATACGGTTTTAAACCACCTCCTGTAAAATGATATTGTAAGGTCAAAGTAGGAGGCAATAGCCATACTGAACCCAGGTCAATATTGCCAGCGGCGGTTTCTATCGCTTCTACATCATGTTTAGTTGTACCCAAAATCAGTTCCGCTGCAACATTTTTAGTAAAAAAATAGGTGATATCCAATTCAGGAATTACCGAAGTGGAGATATCCACATCTCCACCAATTGCTTCGATTGTTGCGCTTTCGTCAGGAGAAACCATCAGTGCTCTTAATCTCACTTGTAATTTACTGAAACCTTCGGGGTCTGTTGTTTGATTGTCTTGTGCGTTCATACTGAACGGAATGGTGAGGGCAATTATCAAGCCCGCTAATACTTTTCTCATTGTACTATTTTTTAAGTTAAATATACCTCAAAAGTATAGCGTGAATTCTAGGCGATTTATGAGTTAAATCATATTTGTCAATTAATGTTTTCTGTTTGGAATATCCTTGTTGAAATAATCAAATTTCACCTCGTTTGAATATCAAGGAAAGAGCGGATCCGCAAATAGAACTTGTTTGAATGTAATCTAAAAGGAGGTTATAATAAGTGGCCCTAACATACTATTAGCTTAGACATCGAAATAGAAACAAGCTTACCAGATTACTCTATTTCTTATGTAACAAAGGTTGCTGTGCAGCCGATTTTACCGCTCTATTTTTGTCACAAATAAGTTGATGTGATGAAACACAGAATAATATGGTTATTGCTATTTGTTTTTTATTCAGGACAGGCTCAAGAGATCAAATCAATTACCAAAGAAGAGGTACTAACCAAAGTGAGGGAGCGCAACAATACCCTTAAAATGACAGAGCAAGATGTGTTGGCTGCCAAGGGTGATTTCAAGCAGACCAATGCCATTTTATTACCCAATATCAGTATTTCCCATACAGGTATTGCCACAACGAATCCCCTAATGGCCTTTGGTTCAAAATTGAACCAAAAGATATTGACTGCAGCTGATTTCAATCCAGATTTGTTGAACGACCCTAGTCAAATAGAAGATTACGCCACGCGTGTCGAAATACAACAACCGCTTCTGAATTTCGATGGGATTTTTCAGCGTAAAGCAGCCAAGGCCAAATGGAACGCTACCGAATTGCAATCTGAACGCACACAAGATTATCTGGCACTAGAAGTTGAAAAAGCCTATATGCAATTGCAACTTGCTTATAAGGCAGTGGAGGTACTACGGACAGCACATGAAACTGCTTTAGAAAATAAGCGAATCGCCAACAATAGTTTTAAACAGGGTTACCTACAAAAATCAGACGTGTTGGCAGTTGAAGTGCGTGTGACTGAAATCGACAATCAATTGCAATATGCCAAGAGTAATATTCTCAATGCCAGTAACCATTTGTCGGTTTTGATGAATGATGATGAAAATCAAATTTTAAGACCAACAGATTCGTTAACCGTGACTCACTCCTCGATTCCTGTGACGGACTTGTCGGAAAATCGAAAAGATATTCTAGCGATGCATTCCGCCTCACAAGCCTACAAACAAATGCACAAAGCAGACCAAATGGCCTTTTTACCAAGATTGAATGCCTTTGGAACCTACGAACTTCATGATGATGAAATTTTTCAAGGGGATGCGAATGGATATTCATTCGGAGCAGAACTGAAATGGAACCTTTTTGAAGGCAGTAAGCGATTTGGAAAATTTCAAAAAAGCAAGGCAGCGTATGAAAAGTCAAAGTTGGAACTAGCACAATATACAGCGCAAAGTCAGGTAGAGCTAAAAAGGGCAAAACGTATGCTTCAAGATTCTAAAAATAACTTGAAGCTTACGGCCCTTGCTCAAGAACAGTTAAAAGAATCACTGCGCATACGAACGAATCGATTTCAACAAGGACTAGAAAAAACAACGGACCTATTACTATCGGAAACCCAATATGCGAAAAAACAACTAGAATATTTCGGTGCGATTTTCAAGCACAATTATGCTTTGGCATACGTGCAATTTTTGACCAAAGAATAATCCAAACTGGCAGTTATAAGGCTGCTTAAAAAGAGAAAACCATTTTTAAAAATATCTATTAAAATGACAAAGAATAAACTTCATATAGCAGCGGCAATTCTTATAGCAATAATTCTATTGACAAGTTGCGGCGGCGAAGATAAAAAAGCGGTAGCCGATAATTCCCCCGCGGTGGCCGTTCAAATTCGAACTGTTTCTGAAAATAATAGTAGTCCGTTTTTAACGGTCAGCGGCAAGATTGAAGCTGCTAAAAGTGCCAATATCAGTACCCGTATGATGGGGTATGTAGACAAAATCCATGTCAAGGTTGGTGATAAAGTGCGCCATGGACAATTATTGTTGAGCATCAACAATGCCGATATATCGGCAAAATTGGCTCAAGTAAATGCAGGTATAACTGAAGCAACTGCAGCCTTTACGAATGCAGAAAAAGACTATAACCGATTCACAACTTTATTTCAAGAAAACAGTGCCTCTCTAAAAGAGTTGGATGATATAACGGCAAACTACAACATGGCAAAAGCTCGGCTAGAGTCCGTTAATCAAATGAAAAATGGAATACATGCAGAAATGGGGTACGCGAATATAAGGGCGCCTTTCACTGGTGTGGTCACCAATAAATTCATCAATGCCGGTGATATGGCAAGCCCTGGAATGCCTTTGATCGAAGTAGAATCTCCTGGGAAACATCAAGTTTTGGCTATGGTACCCGAATCTGAAATTCTTGAAATCAAAAAAGGTACGGAAGTCGCTGTTCAACTTAAAGCATTGAACCAAAGCTTAAAGGGCAAGGTAACCGAGGTCAGCACTTCTTCTAAAAACACTGGAGGCCAGTATTTGGTAAAAGTAATTTTAGACAAAACCGATGCCAAAGTACTATCAGGTATGTATGCCACCGTTCAGTTTCCGGTGGAGCGAAAATCAACAAGTTCTGCTGTGATGATTCCTATAGATGCAATTGTAAATAATGGACAATTAACAGGAATATATACAGTCAGTCAAAGTAATACGGCTCTCTTGCGTTGGTTGCGCTTGGGAAGAACTTTCGGAGATAAGGTAGAAGTGTTATCCGGACTTTCAGCTGATGAACAGTTTATTATTTCATCAGAAGGAAAACTATACAACGGAGCGAAAATCTCATATCAATAAAGGGGTCTGCGTTAGGGATTGATGCGACATACTTTTTACTGTCATCTCGAGCGAAGTCGAGAGAAAAGTAAAAGATATAGCGGAAAGCCCGCCCGCCTGTCTGCCGGCAGGTGGAAACGCCCAAAACAAAATAACTAGAAAGAATGAAGGAAGGTTTAGCTGGCAAAATTGCCAAAATGTTCATAGGTAGCAAGTTAACGGTGCTGTTGATGGTCGTTTTTATGGTCATTGGTGTTTATAGCTCGTTTTTGATTCCGCGAGAAGAGGAGCCTCAAATCGATGTACCCATGGCCGATATTTTTGTGGGATATCCCGGTGCAAGTCCTACAGAAGTGGAGTCTCGGGTCATTAAACCATTGGAGAAATTGATTTCTAATATCAAGGGGGTAGAATACGTGTACTCGACCTCTATGAAGGAACAGGGAATGGTCATCGTGCAGTTTTATGTGGGCGAGGACATTGAGCGTTCATTCGTAAAACTATACAATGAAATCAACAAACATATGGACGAAATGCCGAAGGGCGTTACATTTCCGTTGGTGAAAACTAGGGCGATCGATGATGTACCTATGCTGGGTCTCACTTTGTGGAGTGAAAACTACGATGGATATCAATTAAGCCAAATTGCACAGGAGCTTGAAAGTGAGGTGAAAAAGGTAAACGATGTGTCCATTACACATAAAATAGGTAACCAAAACCGCCAGTTGCGCGTAGTTTTAGATAAGGATAAGTTAGCAGCTAGTGGGCTTGATTTCTTAGCAGTTTCTGAAATGATCATTGCGAATAATGCCCAGTTGAACTCTGGTAGTTTTGATAAGAACGATACCGAGTTTTTGGTAAATACAGGTAGTTTTTTAGCGTCAGTGACCGATGTTGAAAATCTAGTGGTAGGTGTACAACAGAATCAACCGATTTATTTGAAGCAAATAGCTAGTATTATCGATGGACCTGAAATTCCACAAAGTTATGTGTCATTAGGTTTTGGACAGGCTAGTGATAAAGTGACCGACTATAAATCGGAATATCCGGCGGTTACAATTTCCGTAGCGAAAAGAAAAGGTGCAGATGCGATGAAAATCGCCGACCTTATTATTGACAAAGTAGCTCATTTACGCACTACTTTGATTCCAGATGATGTTCATGTTGAAATTACCAGAAACTATGGAGAAACGGCATCTCACAAAGTATCGGAATTACTACTACACCTTATAGGCTCTATAATTGCGGTTACACTTGTAGTCATGTTAGCAATGGGATGGCGTGGTGGATTAGTGGTATTCCTATCGGTTCCGATTACGTTCGCCTTAACACTCTTGAGCTACTTTATGCTGGATTATACCCTCAACAGAATTACACTTTTCGCATTGGTTTTCGTTACGGGTATCGTCGTGGATGATTCCATCATTATCGCTGAAAATATGCACCGTCATTTTAAAATGAAACGCTTGCCCTTCAAACAAGCAGCACTGTACGCCATTAATGAAGTAGGTAACCCTACCATATTGGCAACCTTCACAGTAATCGCTTCGGTATTGCCAATGGCTTTCGTCTCTGGATTGATGGGGCCTTATATGGCTCCGATGCCTATTGGTGCATCTATAGCAATGATCTTATCCCTATTTGTGGCTTTGACCATCACCCCTTATTTGGGTTATATTTTCTTGAGAGAGAAAGACAAGAAAGGAAAAGTCGAGAAGAAGGAAAAACCCTTAGAAGACACCTTTATTTATAAAACATATAACAGATTTGAACGCCCGTTAATAGAAAATAGTGGTAAACGTTGGTTGTTTTTAGGATTGACTTTTTTGATGCTCATGGGCTCTATGGTATTGTTTTTCACCAAATCCGTAGCCGTAAAAATGTTGCCTTTCGATAATAAGAATGAGTTTCAGGTGGTCATAGATATGCCGGAAGGCACAACCCTCGAAAGAACAGGCGTAGTTGCCCAAGAGATTTCGCAATACTTATCTACCCGACCAGAAGTAGTGAACTACCAGAATTATGTAGGAACCTCTGCACCTATAACTTTTAATGGTTTGGTACGTCATTATGATTTACGTGGTGGAAGTAATATGGCAGACATTCAAGTGAATCTTGTGGATAAAGGCGAGCGTTCAGCCCAGAGTCATGATATTGCGAAATTGCTACGCCCTGATATTCAAAAAATAGCAACTAAGTACAATGCCAATGTCAAACTGGTAGAGGTACCGCCAGGGCCTCCGGTGTTATCTACTATCGTTGCCGAGGTTTATGGCCCAGATTATGATGAGCAAATGAAGATTGCCAATAGCATTCAGGGTATTTTGAAAAATACCGACGACGTGGTTGATATCGATTGGTTGGTAGAGGCTGATCAAACCGAATATCAACTGGACATTGATAAAGAAAAAGCGATGCTTTACGGAATTGCACCTCAACAGATTGCCTACACGATGAACTTGGCCTTGTCAAATAGAGCAATAACCAATCTGTATGATGAAGATGCGACCAATCAAGTTGAACTCGTGTTGGCTCTTGATGAAAAGGAAAAATCAACTATTACCGATATTTCTCAGTTGAGAGTTGCTTCTAAACAAGGTAATATGGTGCCCATTGCAGATTTGGTAGATATTAACGAAACTACCAGTGCAAAAAGCATTTACCGAAAAAATCAAAAACGTGTTGTATATGTGATGGCCGATATGGCTGGGGAGTTGGAGAGTCCGGCCTACGCTATTTTGGGTATGGAAGAAAAGCTAAAAGAGATTGCCTTACCTCAAGGCTTCGAGATTAATGAAATGTATTTGGGCCAACCCGATTTTGAAGATGATTATACAGTTAAATGGGATGGGGAATGGCAAATTACCCTTGAGGTTTTTAGAGATTTAGGAATTGCCTTTTTAGGAGCCATCATCTTGATTTATATATTGATCGTAGGATGGTTTCAGAATTTCAAAGCCCCTGTTGTAATGATGGTCGCAATACCCCTGTCATTGATAGGAATTGTTCTAGGTCATTGGATTATGGGTGCTTTTTTTACTGCAACTTCTTTTATCGGAATGATCGCTCTGGCTGGTATTATGGTACGAAACTCGGTATTGCTTATCGATTTTATCAACCTCCGTTTGGCTGAGGGAGTTCCCATAAAACAGGCAGCTATAGAAGCTGGCGCCGTACGTACAACCCCCATTTTGTTGACAGCCGGAACGGTAGTTATTGGAGCGTTCGTCATCCTTTTCGACCCCATTTTCCAAGGTCTAGCAATTTCATTAATGGGTGGGACTATTGTCTCCACTGTGTTGACATTATTGGTAGTGCCTTTGGTGTATTACATGATTGAACGAAAGAAGTATCCAGAAGTGGAGCTCCAAGAAATCGAAAATAAAAATCAAGAATAAAAAATTAACTAGCAATGAAACTATTAATAGTAACCGTCGTGGAAGAATTCGAAAAAGAAATTCTGCGACTCTTCAAAAAAGCTGGTATCGAGAGCTTTAGTGGTTCTGATATTGACGGGTATAAGAATCCTACATCAATGGTTCGGACTGCTAGTTGGTTTCCAAGTGAAAAAGGCGGTGTAGAATCGAGTTTGTTCTTCTCCTTTACTGAAGATGAAAATATTGAAACTCTTTTTGAACTTATCAAAACATTCAATCAAAGTTTGGAAACCAACAACCCCATAAAGGCGGTGGTAGTTCCTATTGAAAAATCTATTTAATAATTAAAAAACAACAAAATGCTAAATACATATTTTAGAGTAATCGTTGGCACATTTGTTCTGTTAAGTGTTCTCTTAGCCGTTTATGTAAATATGAACTGGTTATGGTTTACAGTATTCATAGGCGTTAATTTAATTCAATCGGCGTTTACGAAATGGTGTTTATTAGAAACCATTCTTGTGAAACTAGGGGTGAAAAAAGGTTAGACTGGTTGTGCGGAATAGCTCACACCTAGCCTTTCTTAAATCTTCTACGCTCTAGTATATCTGCAAAAATGGATTAGTACGCTCACTGGTAAAAGGAGAAATCATCGTAGTTAATCCCAGATTGCTTACGGCTAAATCATAAACTTTGGCAATTTAAAGTTGTTACACCTTTCTAAGTTCTTTCTTAAGAATTTTTCCGGTGGCGCTTGTGGGCAGTGTTTCTATCAGTTCGATAATTCTTGGATATTTATAAGCCGCAATGTTTCCCTTGGTGTACTCCATTAATTCTTCTTCCGTAGTCACTTTTCCATCCTTCAACACTACAAAAGCTTTTATCTCCTCCCCCATTTCAGGATGGGGAACTCCAATTACAGCTGCCATGGAAACTGCTGGATGCTTCATCATGACTTCCTCGACTTCCCTAGGATATACATTGAGCCCTCCACGAATAATCATGTCTTTGGTTCGGTCCACGATAAAATAGAATCCATCTTTATCTTGTACGGCAATATCTCCAGAATGTAGCCAACCGTTTTCAAGCGTTTTTGCTGTTGCTTCGGGGTTTTTGTAATATCCCTTCATTACATTATGGCCTTTATACAATAGCTCTCCTTTTTCGCCTACAGGAACCTCTTCTCCTTCCTCATTGACCAACTTCACTTGCACTCCCCAAACAGGTGTACCTACAGAGCCTATTTTTCTTCCAACATCCATTTGATTAAATGTCACTACCGGAGAACCTTCTGACATGCCATAACCCTCAAGCACTGTAATATCAAAGCGTTCTTCGAACTTTTCAAGAACCGGAACCGGTAAGGAAGCACCTCCTGAAATACACATCCTTAAATTTGAGGTAATATTCGAGATATTAAAATCCTTGGTATCCAGATAACTATTGAGCCCCCAATACATGGTAGGCACTCCCGCAAATACCGAAACTTCGTGTTCATCCAAGAGGTTCAAGACCGCCTCCGCATCAAAGCGTGGCAGTAAGATAGAGGACGATCCTTTGTAGAGTGCAACGTTCATCAATACTGTCATTGCAAAGATGTGAAATAACGGCAATACAATAAGGTAGACATCTTCAGATTTACATTCAAACAAATCGGAGGAAACCACTGCATTTATGAATAGATTGGAATGTGTCAATTCAGCCCCTTTGGGTCTCCCTGTAGTACCGGACGTATAAATGATTACAGCGGTATCGGAAGATTTCGTTTCCATTGTTTCAAAATGAGGAGATTGGTCTTGCATGAGGCTTCCCAAAGTCCGTACACCCTCAATTGGTGAAGGCGTATCAGCCTTGGACATAATCATAATGAAATGTTCACAGGCTTCCGTTTTTTGAAAACCTTCATGGCCCATTTGCCCCATGGGAAGATCTTTCGTTCCTTCAAAACAGAAATAGGCCTTTGCGTCACTATTTTCCAAATGATAATGGATTTCATCTGCTTTGAGCAAGACACTTAGGGGGACAACAATAGCCCCGGCCTTTAAAATTCCATTGTAAATGATAGGAAAGTACGGCAGGTTGAAACAACTAATGGCAACTTTATCTCCTGGCTTAATTCCTAGCTGTACCAATCCATTTGCTACTTGATTAGCCGCTCCATTGATTTGAGCAAAACTAAGACTAGTGTCCATAAAGGTAAACGCAGTTTTACTAGTGTACTTTTGCGCACTATTTTCTAACAATGTGGCTAGGTTCAACATCTATTACGTTTTAAGTTCGGTTTTCAAAGTGAACAACAATGTATCGATTTGACAGCTTCTTACCAAATCAATTGTCTGGTCAAGTACTCTGTCGCATCAGTCCTTCTTGAGCAACGGAAGCAACCAAAACACCTTTTCTATCGAAAACACTCCCCCTGGCAAACCCCCTAGAATTTGACGCACTCGGACTATCCATACTATAGAGCAACCAATTTTGAATATCAAAATCACGATGAAACCAAATGGCATGGTCTAAACTGGCAAAAAAGGTCTTGCCCTTACTTAACTGCTCGCGGTGCGGTAAGGTCGCGGTTGTAAGCAAATTATAATCGGAGGCATAGGCCAAAAGTTGGTGTTGCATTCTCAAATCAATCGGTGTTTTTTCTGCCGTACGAATCCAAGTGTTGAAAAAGGGCGAGCCGTTTTTTGCCAGCTGGGCCGTAAATTTTTCTACAGGTTTAAAATTGAACACCCTAGGTTGAATTGCTTTCAGTTCTTCATAGGCTGTTGGAAAGGCTTCTTTAATTTCTTCGAGTTGTTCAAGGCTGGTGGTCAGCTTTTCCGGGGGAATCAAATTCGGCATCGGTATCTGATGATCAACCCCCTCTGTCCTTAGTTGAAAAGAGGCTGCCATATTGAAAATAGCTTTCCCATTTTGTTTCGCCACTACTCTTCTTGTTGTAAAACTACCTCCATTTCGAATCGTATCAACCTCGTATCGGATTGGATACTGTAAATCTCCCCCTAAAATAAAATAACCATGTAAAGAGTGGGCGATCCGCTCTTCAGGAACGGTTTGGTAAGCCGCATGTAATGACTGCCCAAGCACCTGACCTCCAAATACCCTTCCCCAGGGAGCTTGATAATTGTCTCCCTCAAAAATGGTTTCGTCTATTTTTTTTAGGGTCAATAGACCTAACAAGTCTTTAATTGTCTGCATTAAATTTGATTTTAAAATGATTCAGAATGAAGTATTAAAAGTACAACTTAACCGATGTCAAAACTAGAGTGGAACAAAAATCACCATCAACGATTGAATACTAAAATAAAGAATGAAAGGCACCACCAAATAACCCATTACATCTCTAGCCTGAATTTTTATTCCAGCGCCCATTACCGGCAGCACCAACAGCAAATAAAAGGGTTGAAGTAAATTGGTCAAACTCTCTCCATAAGCTATTGACAATGATGCTCTTGATGTTATTGCGATTATTTCATCGGGAGAGGCGCCAACAGCAATGTTTTGGACGGCTTCGATGACACTTGGGCCAATTACGGCATACTCTCCACCACCCGAAGGGATGGCAAAATTTACAACGCCCCCCAACAGGTATGCAAAAAACGGGTAGGTGTCTATTGTGGCTACCGAAGAAAGTAATCCCGCTAACTGTTCTCCCAGCCCCGTATACGTCATAATACCCATAATACCTGCATAAAATGGAAACTGGAAAAGGATACCGGAAACATTGACACTTGCGCGTTTCATTGAAATACTATACCGGATCGGGGTCTTATGCAGGATCAGGCCCAAAATCAGGAAGATAAATATCATGATATTCAGATTGAGACTAAAACCCTTGGTACTAAAATGATAAATAATATAGGCTAGGCCAAGAATGGCTACCACTAATTGTAATATAAGACTATTGTTCAACCGATCGGAAAGTACTTTTTTAGGAAGCTTTAAGTCGTTGGCTTCTTCTGCAATAGTCTGTTGCTCACCTTTGTTTTTAGAGGAGAGCATATCACCTAGCTCCTTTATCTTACCATTTTTCGGAATTAACAAAAGCATTAATAATGGGGTGACTACTAGGTACAAGACAATCATTGCGATATTCAAATAGGATCCCAAAGTATAGGATGTGGGGATAGTGCTTGTCAATATTCCCGCTTCGATCATATAGTTGTTCTCAGTGTTCAATAGAAGTGGTATCGAACTCGAAAGACCGGTGACCCAACTGTTGTTCGAAAAATAAACACAGGCAATAAGAAATGGGTAGTTGACCCCTCTTACCCTGATGGCCAGTTCACGCGCCAAAACCGCTGCGATTACAATCCACCCATAACTTACCATTGACAATACAATACCAATGACTATGGAAAAGAAATACACCTGTGTTGGTGTTTTTATGAAATGGGTGAGACGATCTATGCCTTTGTTTACTATGGGTGAAAGGGCAATACTATAGCCTGTAATAATTAACAAGACCATTTGCATGCCAAATTCCAGCAAGGTCCAAAAGCCATCATACCATGACTGTAATATTTTTATGGCGGAAACATCTACCCAAAAAAAGGCAAGTACTGCTGTAATCAGTGTTAAAATCAATGCAAAAACATAGGCATCCGGCATATTCCGTTGAAAGATATCCGTGAATTTTTCACCTACTTTGGTCAGCATGGGAGTTCGTATTATTATGACAAATGAAATGTACCTCTCTAAATCAAAGAACACAAGTTATTCAAATCAAAAAAATGCCTTTCAACTGCAAATCACTTTAAATCAGTCGAGGAGGCAACATCCATACATCTATTTTAGCCGAGTAAAAACGACAGTATTGGTGTTATAATTTCATCAAGAAAGGGGGCTAAAATTAAGGTATTCTCAACCAGCAAGTTCTTAAATTATCTTACTAGTAATTCTCACCCAAAATGACCTAAGCTTTTTTTATTTCCCCCTAGAATAATCTAATTTGTTCTTGTAGTTGGACTAATTAAAATTGATTATATGATAAAGGCAACATTAGATGAAATTGATCACCAGATTTTGGATATCTTGATAGAGAACACTAGAACGCCTTTCACAGATATTGCCAAAAAACTCTTTATATCTGCTGGAACTGTTCATCTACGCGTTAAAAAAATGGAAGAGTTAGAGCTCATTAAAGGGTCATCATTAATACTCGACTATGAAAAGCTAGATTACTCGTTTGTAGCTTTCGTAGGAATTATGTTGAACAAGACAAACCGAACAAATTCCGTGGTAGAGCGTTTGATAGAAATACCTAACATAACCAATGTTCTTATTAGTACGGGCAAGTTCAATCTTTTCTGCAAATTAAGGGCTAGAAACACCTCTCACGCTAAAAATGTCATTTTTGCTATAGACGATATCGATGGAATCGACCGTACCGAAACGATGATTTCATTGGAAGAAAATTTCAATGATAAAAATCGTTTGATGCATGAAATTTTTAACGAACTGTAATTACAACAGGATGCAGCCGGCGAAACAAAATTATGCACTGCAGGCAAGTTCGTATTCCATTAAAAAGTAATGCAAAAACTATTTAAATTATAGACCATTCATTTGTAATTCTACTTTCTCAAAGGCGGCTTTCGGCGAATCACAAAAAGAACTTCTCTCTAAAAACTGGAAAACACTTAAATGGGTGATTTGGATGCTATTGCCTCCTACCCCGTTAAAGTAGAGAATGGTTTTGTGTATGTAGGCTTTTCTGAATAGCTTTGATCAAACTCTAACCGTATGGCGACTTCGGATAAATTACAGCAAGCATTTCAACTTTTTGATGCAGCCAATCAAGAAGATCCGAATACAGAAATTTTCCAAGGAAAATCACACCCCAAAGAGTTGCTTTATGCCCAAAGGATGACCGAACAACTAAACACCTTTGCTCCTGATGCTTCTGAAGCCCTACAACTAACTGCCCGTTGTCAACATATTCGTCGTTGGGAAATTGCCCGTGATTCTTATGAAATGAATCGTGAAGGCTATTTAAGATGGCGACAGTCCCTAAAAAAGTTCCACGCGAAGAAGGCACGGGAAATCCTAGAAGAAGTTGGGTATTCTCAAGAACTCATCCAAAAGGTTGGATTTCTGTTGGAAAAAAAGCAGTTAAAAAAGAATGCCGAAACCCAAATTCTAGAAGATGTCATATGTTTGGTATTCCTCGAGCATTATTTTGAACCTTTCGCCGCAAAACATCCAGAAGATAAAACGATAGATATCTTACAAAAAACATGGCGAAAAATGTCTGATAAAGGCCATGAAGCCGCTTTGAAGCTGCCCCTTTCAAAAGGGTCTCTTCAATTAGTCTCCAAAGCGATTAATGAGTAGTACATACCCTTAGAAAGCAAAAATAACTATGCCAAAAAGCAACCATCAAAAATCATTGGATACCACGACCTTCATCAGGATTCGAAAATGGTATATTTTGGCCTTGGCAGGCATCGCGCTGACCATTATTATTGCCCAGGTTTTAATCCAAACACATTTAAATTCCCAACTAAGCGATTCCCGTGTTATTAATGTGGCTGGTCGGCAACGTGCATTCAGTCAGAAGTTGGTAAAAGAAGTCTTATTGCTTAATGACACTTCTTCCCCTAAGGGGAAACAGCAGGTTATTTCCGAAATAAAACAAACCCTATCTATTTGGAAAGCATCTCACAAAGGACTTCAATTGGGAGACGAAACCATGAACCTTCCTCCCGAGAACGATGCTGAGATTCTTAGTCTTTTTCAAAATTTAGATTTACATCACCAAGCCATGGTTAGTACCGCTGAGTCCATCTTATCCTCGGAAAAAATAGCAGCAAATGATTTTGACAAACGGAAAGCCATTCTTCTTGACAATGAGCGTTCTTTTTTACGTTTGATGGACAATATAGTGAGCAAGTATGATGAACTATCTAAGCTAAATGGGAAAGGATTTGATGCTTCTATCTTAAACAAAGTTCCTAAGAATAATAGCGAAGGAGGAATGGGACTCTTCTTTATGAAAGAAAGAATCAGCTATATCAACGGACGCCTATTTATCAACTCGGAGATAGACAAAGGAACACGGGTAACCATCAACTATAAAACTGACAAAAAACGAAAACTGCATGGAGCATAACGAACTATATCCAGTTTTTCTAAAAGTATCGCAATTAAACATCTTAATTGTCGGAGGAGGTAATGTGGCTGAAGAAAAACTGACGTTTCTTTTGAAATCGAGTCCCAATGCGAAGGTAGAAATGGTCGCACCCATGTATCGTGAGGCTACAGCAGCAATTGCCCTAAAGTTTGGGGTCCAAATGCATGTAGCGGAATACGATTCAAATTATTTACTGGGAATGCACATGGTAATCGCAACAACGGATAGTATTTCCGTTAATGAACAAGTTTATTATGATTGCAGATCCCAAAATATTTTGGTCAACGTGGCGGACAACCCGCCCTATTGCGATTTTTATATGGGCGGCATTGTTACGAAAGGAAACGTAAAAGTAGCGATTTCCACGAATGGTAAATCACCGACCACAGCGAAACGCTTGCGTCAATTTTTTGAAGATGTAATTCCGGAGAATATTGATGATTTGGTAAAAAACCTCAACGAATTCCGTAAAACGATAAAAGGGGATTTCGAAGAAAAAGTAAAGGCGCTCAACGAGTTCACCAAAGGATTAGTTGAAAAGAACGAGAAAGATGAAAATTAGAATTAAAGGGAATTCCATACGGTATCGCTTAACCAAATCGGAAGTCGATACTTTTTGCAAAACTGGCCATTTTGAAGAGCGTACAGATTTTGGTGATACCATTTTCACCTATGCCTTGTGCGCCAAAGATGGTATTAATGGCATAGACGCACAATTCAAAGACCATACCATGACCCTATTTTTAGAAAAAGAGAAAAGTAAAGATTGGCATCAAAGTAATCAGGTAGGATTCGGTCATAGTGTTAAAAAAGCAAATGGTAGTATGCTCGCACTTTTAATCGAAAAGGATTTTGTTTGTATGGATGAGACCGTTGAAGATCAGACGGATAATTATCCAAACCCGAAAATGATGTAGTCAAACGGAAACTAGGGAAGCCATCACCAGAACAAACATGTTCACATATTCTGCCCCTTGTTCCGAAAGACCTTTTTCTATCAAATAATCATAGATGCCGTGTTCTGCTTTTTCCGTTAGTTTCCTCTTTTTGAGGTACGATTAAAACGGTGAAAAATTAAAGGATTAGCTATGATGTACCTTCATCACCTTTCTTTCTTTGTTAAAAGTGAAAGTTCACCTTCATAAAAGTTGATTTGACAACAAATGTGTAAGGAAATATGAGCAAAGGCATACCTTTATATATGACTTTTTTGGGTCAGCATGAATTTTCAGCAGGTAAATTTGAAACATAGGGTGCAAAATAAAATACGATTTTTACTTTATTCTTTTTGTCTTTTGACGGGTTTGACCCAAGAAGCAAATGCCCAATGTTCATCTAGTACGGATTGTGATTCCGACGGTGTCTTAAACGATTTTGATCTAGACGATGACAATGATGGCCTAAACGATATTGCCGAGTTTTTATGTGCACCCCAATCTACTAGTTCGACAACATTCAATTCGAAAAGTCAGCAATGGCAATCATCGGGCAAGACCTTGGTTGCTGGTAGCGTATATACCCTGCTATCCAATGGTAGCAGTTTGGGTACAGCAACTGTATCAGGCGGACCTAATGACGGAGAGGAGGTGACCGTGGTTCAATTTGCTGCAGACAGATTCGTAGATTTGGATGGGTATGGTTACTATTATAATGGTAATTCATATGAGCATGACCTAAGAAACCCTCGGCCCATAGGTTTTGCTAATTTGACCGGAAGCGAATACAATTACCTATTGACATTTGTTGGTATGATCGATGTGAACGGAAATGGCCAATATGATGCAGGAACAGATCAGATAATTCCCAGGTTATTTTTGGAAAACAACAGCATACTTCAGTTTCTTGCTGAAGTTTCAGGTGAATTTTATATTGTTTTCACCGACGCTTTTTATAGTGACAATGCGGGCGACCTTACGTTTTCGGTAGAAGAATGTGTTTCAGTCGACACTGATAATGATGGCGTTGACGATTATTTGGATAGCGATAGCGATAATGACGGTTGTTATGATGTAATCGAGAACGGGTTTACTGATGACAACGGCGACGGTATATTGGGGCCATCTCCTGTAACCGTTGACGCTGATGGACTGGTCACCAGTGGTTCTGACGGATATACCTCCCCAGCGGATTTGGACGGTAATGGAACTCCCGATTTTATTGAAGTCGGTACTTCACCATCCATAACGGAACAACCTGTGAATGTTATTGCTTGTTTAGGTTGTACCCTTGATATAGTCGTTACCTCATCGGCTGACACCTACCAATGGCAATGGTTCAATGGTTCCGCTTGGGAGGATTTGACCGATGGTAGCGTTTATAGCGGTACCACTACCAGTACCTTGACCCTGACTAATCCACCATTAAGTCTTAGCGCTTCCCATTATCAGGTAATAACGTCGAATTCGGCCTATGCCTGTGGCACCACAATTTCAAACAGTATCTTTTTAACCATACCCAGTTCGGTAATTAGCAATAAACGGATGACCTATAGGGTTAAAATTTGAGATTTTTTTGGTGACACCAATCATTCTAAAAAGATACATCTCAACAAAATAAGCACCTATTTTGCTATAGCACTTCAGTAAAAGAGGTTATTAGGTTATAACGTATTTAAGAAACTGGTCAAATCGGTTTCCTTATCTAATCTCAATTTCTTTTTCAATCTATATTTGGACTTTAAAATACTATCTGGTAATACATTTAAGGTTGCGGCAATCTCCTTGGTGGTCAAATTCATACGCAGAAAGGCGGCCAAACGGATTTCCTTTTCAGAGATATCGACAGATAGCGTCTTGAGTTTTTGGTCAAAGTCGTTGTGAACTTGAGAGAAATAGGTTTTAAACACTTCCCAGTCTTTGTCTGAGGCATTTTCCTTCTTTAGGAGCATTACGATACGGCGGAACTCCACTTTAAACTTATCAGGGGAGTTTTTGATACTCTCCAGGTTTTCCATCAACTCTCGTATAAAAGTATTTTTTTGCACCAAGTGTAGGGTCTGGCTGGTCAGTTCCTTCTTTTTATGAGCTATTTCCTGTTTATAGATTTCTTCCTGTTTTTCATGAGCGATGCGGTTCTTTTTTATACGCTGTCGGTAACCAAAGAACAGTAAACTGGACAAAGCAACTCCCGAAATGGCACCGCCGGCATAAAGACCCTTGGTCAACTTGTCCACTTTGGCTTTTTCATTCAGGGTATTGATTTCTTCTTCTTGAAGGGCAATTTCGGCTTCTTTTTGCTCGGTTTCAAAAATGGTTCGCATTTCCTCAATTTGTTGCGATTTTTTTATGGAATACATACTATCTTTTCGTTGGATATAAAGCTCTAAATCCTCTATTGCCTTCTCATATTCCCCTAATTGCCTAAACGATTTTGCTCGTTGGAAATAGGCCTCCGATGCTTGTGGAATAGCACCTATACTATCGGAAACAGCGATTGCTTTTTTATAGTACGATATGGATTTTTTTGGTTGGTTTTTTTTACTGTAATAATGACCAAGTGAAAGATAGGTATCATTTATTTCTGAAGGGTTTTCCATTTTACCGTAAATCTCAATAGCCTTATTCAAGCTTTCCAAAGCTTCTGCATCTTGATTTAATTGTTGATAGGCATTTCCAAGAATAGTATATGCACTGGCTTCTGTCAATTGAAAGCCGTTTTCTTTAGCAATTTTCACGCAGCGCAAAAGGTAAATTAAAGCCCTTTCGGGATTATTTTGAAGTACCATATTTTCTCCCATAACTTTTAACACATCACTTTCCCATAGCAAATCCTTAAACTCATTATAAACTTTTAAAGCTTGCTCAAAGTAGATAAAGCTCTGTGTATAGTTCTTTAGTTTCATCTCGGTTTGTCCTAGTGCATTATACGCATCACCCTCAAACAATGGGTCTTTTGTCCTGGTTTTGTATAATTCTAGAGCACGCAATTGATTTTCTAATGCAAGGTTATATTGCCCCTCCTTTATATTAATATCGCCAAGTGCATGATAGGTGGATCCGATATACTTAAAGTCAATCTCCTTTGCGTTTTTAATGGTATCCCTATTTTGGAAAATTTCAATATTGGTATAAAGAAACTCTTTTGCTCTATTAAAATTATTTTTCTTGTTATATAACACTGCCAATCCCATATTTACAGTAAGAATGCCTCTAATGTTCTGCAATCTTTCGGCTATGTCCAATGATGCTTTTTTGTAATGAAGAGCTGAGTCTAGCTGGTCTTTGTTTAAAAAATAAAAACTTAGATTATTGTATGCCTGTCCCAAGCCTTTATCATCCTTGATTCGTTTGGATATCGTGACCGATTCCTGAGCATAATTATAAGACTCCTCGGGATTTGTGAAGCTTAAATTCTGAAAGATTAGTGAACCTAAGTATATCTTGGTTGTGTCATTAATTTGTTTATTATACTCGGTAATCAAACTATCAACGTTTTTATAATCTTGGGAATTGAGATTGATGCTAATAAAAAAACCTATTAATAAAAGTATTTTAGACCTTGGTTTCATAGTTCACTCAAAAATTGAATACTGTTTATACTTTCTTATACCTCTTTGACCAAGATACCAATAATATCAATTACCAAAACACCGTGTTCCATGGTCAAAAATCTACTTGTCCATAAAAAGTCCACATAAACTTAAATATATTTTCTTTTCTGAACGCCCCTCACATGCCTATTTTATTGACATTACAGGTATTTTATGTTTTTACTTTTTTTAGGGTTGTCCATATGCCTTTTCAGGCATATCCATATATGCTGTCCATACTTTGTCCATGGACAAAATTAGGCATGACCTATTTTCTACTTTAGGTTTGAGGTGTTGAATCTATAAACCAAAGAAATTATGAAAACAAGAGGAATTTTATCAAATCGAATTTTCTATCTATTACTATTCTGTATGCTTTTTGCCTGTAGTAAGGATGATGGTGGCGAAAGTCCAGACCCGGGCTCAGAACCTGTTGATACTACAACGTTTCAAGCTGTGGTGGAACAGGGCGGAGAATTTGAGAATGTGCCACAGTCAAGAACTGATGATGTAGTAGCAGAGGGCGAACCTTACTCAGATGACTATACATCTGGAAATGGATCTGATTCTGAAACCTTACGTTTTATATGTACCTCTAGAACGGTAAGTGTCACAGATGGTACTGGCGACTTTCAAACCTTAGGGGGTGTTGCCAGTGAGATTTTCCCCGGAGCCTTATTACAAGGAAAAACAATTAATGAAGTAAAGCCGCAAGGCATTCCTTTAAAGAGAGCTTCCGGGAGTATATCCTATAACTTAAATGATGGTAATCCTGAAGCTTCACAAGACCTTGAGGAAATGAGCGAGTCTCAAGTTAGACAGGCCATGAATACTATTATCTCAGGTAGTAGCGGAGTAGTTCCTGCAAATTTTGACCTGACCTATGAAAATGTATTTTCTGAAGAGCAGCTGGCATTGAAAATGGGTCTTTCTTATGAGGGGTATGGCCTCAAGGCCGAAGGGAAATTATCATTTAGCACTGAACAAAAATACAATAGGGTACTTGTAAAGCTGAATCAATCATATTACGATATAAGTTATGATTTTCCTACTAGCTACGATGATGTTTTTGACGAAAGTGTCACCCCTGAAGAGTTGGCCAAATATATTCAAGCTGATAATCCTGCGACTTATATTAAAAAGGTGACCTATGGTAGAATTTTCTATATGCTTGTTGAATCTACATCTTCCTTAGAAGAAATGAACACCCAAATATCAGCTTCGTATGATGGTTTTAATAATGATATTGAAGGCGATCTTGAAGTCGATACGATGAAGAAAATGGAAAACCTAAAGATAAAAGTCATTGCTTATGGTGGAGATTCTCAAAATACATTTGGGAGTTTAGGAGAAACCAACGTAGAAGCTTTGGCCGATATGTTAGCCAAAAGCACGGATATAAGAACCGGGTTGCCTTTATCTTACGAAATCTATTCCCTTGAAGACCCATCAAAACAGGTTGGAACCAACATTTCTACCGAAATGGAGGTCGTGGAGTGCCAATTAAAGGGCGTTTTACCACCAGTATTGTATTCTAATCTAGTAGATCTTTTTGATGATGGAATAGGTGCAGCCACTCAGATTCAAAATGAATACACCGCTATTTTTAATGGAACTGGAACTGAATATGTCATATTTGATGCATCTAGCGGTGCGGTATCCGATGCCTATAATATAAAAGATTCAAGTGGCCCTTTAGGCGCTACCACTTTTGATAATGTTGGTGCCGCATTACGACAGTTTTTAGATGAAATCTACATTTTTAATGAGCTGGGAACCGAGTTTGAAGTTTTAGAATATGATTATAATGGCGTTCAAAGTATTCCAACATCTCCAATTGGAACGTATCGACAACGTAATGGTACAAATCGAAGATGGGTGGTAAACGATAATTTTTCTTCGGAGAATGGGGTCAACAGCAATTTTGCTGACGGATCGTTTAATGGACCAGAAGGGCGAGATGTAAACTGTGTATCATTTCCGCTGTTTGGTAAAGGCATTAAAGCAGCGGTAAGGCGTGATAGATACATTCAACCTGTAGGTATTTATACTGAAGATTTCTCTACCAGGGTAATTAATGGGGAGGTTACCTCATCCTATTTTTTTCCGATGGACACTAATGGTACTACCTATAGCAGAAGGAATTATTACAACCCTTACTCAGTGTCAGTGCCTAGTGGAACCGTAGGTTTTGGTGACTTTAATTGTTGGGAGTCTGAAAAAGACTTAGGCGAGGTAAGAGGGTCGGTAGAAGCCGCTTGTAAGATGAATATCAATGGAAACTCCATACAACGACTTCTATATTTTACAACTGATGGCTTACTGTCGATAAATAATTTGGTAGGTGAAGACGAAGGCCCGTACGCACTTTAGATGATTTAGCTATGCAGTCGGCATCTTAAGTTGTAGATTCAACAACTTGATGCCGGCTGTTATTTTAAAGCCCTTTGATAAAACTATCAAAGTCAAGATCTTTCTCAATATTCAATTTTTGTTTGAGTCTGTATTTTGAGGTGTGTATACTTGATGGTAGTACATTAAGAATATTCGCAATTTCATTATTATTGAGACCCATTTTTACGTAAGATGCCAAACGCAATTCTTTATCTGTAATTTTCTCCGTTATGGCTTTTAATTGTTCTTCAAAATTTTGGTGTACCTCAGAGAAATACGATTTAAAGACTTCCCAATCCTTATCCGCAGCATTCTGCTTTTTTAAGAGCATTACAATACGTTTAAACTCTATTTTAAATTTTTCAGGAGAGTTCTTTAGGTTTTCAAGGTTTTCTTTGATTTCTGCAATGAACTGACTTTTTTGAACCAAGTGCAAGGTCTGACTCGTCAATTCTTTTTGTTTATGCTCCAATTCCTTGGATATTTTTTCCTTTTCAATACGGTTCTTTTTCATCCGTTGTCGAAACCCAAAGACCAAAAGCCCAGATAGAGCAAAGGCAGAGGCCATTCCTCCCGCATAAAGCCCCTTTCTTAATTTATCTACCTTAGCTTTTTCATTTAAGGTTTTTATTTCTTCTTGTTGCAAAGCGATTTCAGCTTCTTTTTGCTCCGTTTCATATAGGGTTCTGAGTTGTTCAATTTGCTTTGTTTTATCAGCGTTGAAAATACTGTCGTTCAATTTCTGGTACCTTTTTCTGTCTATGTTGGCATTGCGATATTGCTTTCCCTTTTCATAGGTTTCCGCTCGATACCCCAGGCCTTTGAGCAAATGATTTTCTGTGTCGACAGAATCGGCTAAACGAATGGACTCATTTAAAAAACTCAATGCATTAGATATGTCATTTAAATCGGTATATGTTTTACCAATTTCACCCAAAACGCTTATCTGATTATCAATTGAATTCCTTGACTCATTTATTTCTAAGGCTTCTAGTAAATTCGCTAGAGCCATATTGTAATTTCCTTGTTTTCTCTGTAAAACACCAAGGTTGGCCAATACGTCGGCTGTGTTGTTCATGAATTTATATTTTCTACTTAGTTGAAGACTATTCTCATAGTTTTCCTGGGCAACATCCAACTTTCCCATTTCTACATAAGTAAGACCTAAATCATTTAGGATGTAGGATTGAAAAAGGTAGTCGGAGGTGTTTATATATACGTTCATTGCTCTAGTGTAATAAGGAATTGATTCTTCATAATTTCCTTGTGCAAATTCTATGCTACCAATACTTCTTAATATGTCTGCTTTTCTAAATGGCTCTCTTTCAATGGTATCCAGAACCTTTAATGCATCAACATAGCGCTCCATTGCCTTGTCATACTGCCCCATAGTAAAGTAACAAGATGCTGCATTGCCGATGGCTACACCATAATTTAAATAATCTTTCAATTTGGCAAACATAGGGATAAGAGAATCCTGAAGTTTGATTGATCCAAAATAATCTCCTTTATCGGACATCAATAGGGCTTTGCCAGAAAGTGAATGCGCTATATGTATATCGATTCCGTGCTCTTGGCTTATTTTTATGGTTTTGTCATAATAGAAATTTGAGGAATCTGGTTTATAGTAGATATTAAAGTAATTGGCCAAACCATAATTTCCCATGGCCATTCCATTTGGATAATTCTCCTCAGTAGATATATTCAAAATATACTGAGTTATTTCTTTTGCCTTCTCAGGGTTTTTATAAAGTTGAATATTGTAGATGTCTTTTAGCGCGTCAACTTTATCGATAATATTTTCTGAATTTTCCACCACTTTATTTAGACTATCTAGTTTAGCTTGTTGTTGCCCAAGACAGAGAAAAGAAATGCTTACGGCTGTTAAAAATAAAATGGCTTTTTGGGTCATCTTTAGCATATATGAATTTCTCACAAGGTAACTAATATTTGAGAAGAGAATGAGGTCAAAATCTAAAGCTGTCTATTTGAAATCTATACAATTACGGATATCTATAGAATTTTGATATCCGTAAATCATTGATTTTGTTTGCTTTGTAAATAATTTGAATTTTAAGGAAAACCACTTGTCTAGATGCATAATAGCAAATCTGTCTAGGATTTGTCTAGCTCTGTTTTTAGGTTTCGCTAAGGCGTGCTTCTAGTTTTGGAGTGTTGAATCTTTAAAACCAAAAAATTATGAAAACAAATCGATCACTTTTAAAAAGTACGGTACAAATACTATTATTTGTATTCCTACTGATCATCCAAGCCTGTAGTAAAGATGAAGGATCACCTGATCCAAAAACCGGAGGCTCGGACAATGACCAGAAAATTGCAGACGTATTGGCAAAGGGTATTGTTGATGATTATCCTCTATCACGAGTAGCGGACACTCTTGAAGTATCCGAACAGTATTATGAAGAATATTTAGAAACTGGGGCCGATGGTGATATTAACAACACCTATCTCTGTACCACCAAAAAAATAAGTGTTTTGGACGGTAATGGTAAGTTTCCTCTTTTTAATCCCAATGCTGAGGTTATTTGGCCTGGCGACCTTTTGCAAGGTAAAACCCTTAGCAACAATACTCCCTCGACAATAAATGTAAAACGTGCAGGTGGAACGGTCTCTTATAATTTGATCAATGGCAATCCGGTCTCTGCAAGTTCTGTGGATGAGGTTAAAAAATCGACCATACAAATAGCGATGAACGAAATTGTTGCCAATGATCCGAATATAGTTCCTGCTAATTTTCAATTGGAAGTCGAGGAAGTCTATAGTGAAGAACAAATGGCATTGGAGATGGGCATAAGTTATGAATCATTTAACATCAATGCGTCAGCCAACCTTTCATTCTCTTCTGAAAAAACATATAATCGTGTACTTGTAAAGTTGACCCAGCAATATTATACCATGTCCATGGATCAAATCAATGGATTAGACGACATTTTTGCCCCTGATGTAACAGGCGAAGACCTTGCTCAATATGTACAAGCCGATAATCCAGCCACATTTATCTCATCGGTAACCTACGGGCGTATTTTTTATATGTTGGTAGAATCAACAAGCTCAATAAATGAGCTTAAAGCACGGGTTGAAGGAACCTATCAAGGTTTTAAAAATAAAGTAGAGGGAGAGGTAGCGTATGATGAATACAATTCCTTAAAAGAAGTGAAAACAAAAATAATCGCCTATGGTGGCAGTGCCGAAAGTGCCTTTTCATTAACGGGGGTGATGGATATTAATACCATAGGTGAAAAGTTAGCGGAGCGTACGAATATCGCTGAGGCCCTGCCATTATCCTATGTGGTGAAGAGCGTTCTCGAACCAAGTAAAACTGTCGGTACTAAATTAGCTACCGAGTTTGACGCAGTTATTTGCAGTTTAAGAGGGGTAAGACCGCCACAAGGGTATAGCAATCTAGTTGGAGTGTTTGATGATGGGATAGGTGCGGCTACTGCTATTGCTGGATCAAATGCCATTTTATTCAATGGTGCCGGCACCGAATATGTCTGGTTCAATGGGAATACTGGGGCCATCTCACAAAAATTTTCAATTAAAGATTCTAATGCTCCTTTGGGGACGGTTCGGTATGATGCCGTTGGTACTGGAGTGCTTTACATACCGGGTGAAATTTGGCTATACGACAAAGGAAGTTTGGAATTTGTAAAATTTAAATTTGATCCTGCTCCTTACGCTGGAAATAATAACACTATTCCCAACTCCTACATTGGTACAGGGTATTACGGTCCGTATAACACCAATGAGGTACATAATGCCGATCTTGGAACAGGGGAAAGTTTCCCATTTGCTAGCGTGGGCTTTGGGGCTGCCGCCTATTTGGGTTACACTAAGACTACGGAACAAGAAAATTACTTTGGAGGTGTCATTGTACATAATATTTATAAATTCCGCCATATCTATATTGAAAGGGGCCCAGGCAACTTATATGCTTATGAGGATTATATTGTAGATCAGTGGACTAAAGTTCCTATTATAGGTTCTCAAACGACCGGAACGGATATAACCCGCAAATGGACCGAGAAAAGGGATTTTCGAGATTACGAAAAAAGTACATGGGCGTTAGATGCGGTTGGTGCTGGTTGTAAGGTAACTTTGGGTAACGGCGATCTGAAATTGCTTTATTTCGGAACGGATAGCAAAACATTTTTTATTCGAAACGATCTTTATGGAGCAGCAGACGGACCTTATGTAATTGATTAATTCATTCTAAAGCAGTCGGTGTCTAAAGTTGTAGATTCAGCAACTTGATGCCGGCTGTTATTTTGTTACTCTTTTACATTTGACTAAAAACGGCAAGATACTTTTAATACTTCAAGGTTTCAGATGACAAATAGTATTGTTCAGGAAAGTACGTGAAATAAAGTTTCAGTATTAAAGTTGATCGGTTAACTCATCTTCGACCACATGGTCCTCCTCCTTTTTGATACTGAAAATAAAGGTAGACCCATTCGGAGGACTTGATTCCACTCGAATGTCGCCACCCATTTTCATAACTATTTTCTTGACCGTGGCCAAGCCGATACCATTTCCTTCCCTACCATATTTATCTGAAGATCGAAGTGTTTTGAATAATTGGAATATTTTGTCTTGATTCTCATACAAGATTCCGGGGCCATTGTCCTTTACATGAAATAAGTAAGAATCAGAATCCTCAGATACACTTAATTCAATCTTTACATGGTCTTTGTCACTGTACTTAATTGCATTGCTGATCAAATTGATCAAGATTTGATTGATCGCCGTCCTGTTTAGGGTAATGTGTTTTAGTTTGGAGTTTAAATCAACGGATAGCGAATTTTCAAAAGAAAAAAGCCCATGAACCTCTTTGCAGAGCTTTTGAAGGTCAACATTTGATTTTTTTTCCATGAGTACGGTCGCACTTCTGCTATATTCCAAAAGGCCATCGATCAGCTCCTTTAATTTTTCCGAAGAATTTTGAATAATCGATATCATGCTCTTGCAATCATCATTCATAGTAGCACCATAACAGTCGGAAAGTATCTGCGTGGAACCTGAAATATTGTTTAAGGGAGATTTGAGGTCGTGTGCGGCGATATACGCAAATTGTTCCAGTTCCTCATTCTTCTCATTCAAAGCTTCTATAGATTCATTTAATCGAACATTGGCCTTTCTTAATTGAAGAAGTTTCATAACCTGATTCGAAAGTGCTTTCAAGGAACGAACCTGACTCTGACTTAATAACTTAGGCTTATGGTCAATGACACATAAGGTGCCAAGGGGAAGTCCCTCATCGCTTAAAAGAGGAACCCCTGCATAAAATATCACCCTTGGATCTCCTGTTACCAATGGGTTATCAGAAAAGCGGTTGTCCAATCTGGAATCTTGAACGATAAAAATATCATCGTCCTCATTAATGGCATGTGCACAAAATGCATATTCCTTTGGTGTTTCCGAAACATCCAGTCCATGCCGAGATTTAAACCACTGCCTATCATTATCGAGCAGACTCACCAATGAAATAGGTGTGCCGCATATTTCCGCCGCTATTGCCGTTAGATTGTCATAGTCAGCTTCTGGAAGCGTGTCCAATATGCTATATGAATCGAGCGAAGCCAAACGTTTCTCTTCATCAATATGATCTTTTGGTGTCATCATAATAGCTAGGTTTTATCAATTGGCCTGTTAATTACCTGAGGATTCTAGAGCAGGGAATTGGGGTACTAATAGTATGCGCAAGGCTACAAGCCATACTAACCTAAAGTTAGGTGAGAAAACATGTTCAAAATAAAACTTGTTGTAAAACCCGGCGTATGAAGTGTGAAACGGGGTGTCTTTGTTGTCTCGTTCTACTATAAGAAGGAAAAATCCATAAAAAACATACCCTCATCAGTGAATTACAAGAATTCATTGTGCAACAATCTTGTTATAAGCTGACAACACAACCATGACTCGAATTAAAATCGACTTCGGATATCACTTCTGCCTACCTAACTTCAGTAGGTCTTTGTAGTAAATAAAAGTCATAACTCAGCTAGTTCTACAAGAAGAATACTGCTCTATACTAATGAGTTAGCGCACTGTGGAAAAAAATCTGCGACTATTTCTATAACTGCCTTTACCGTAAGGGGCTTTAATTTAACTTTATCTATTATTTTAATGTTACTCGCTCTTTCCTTCTCAGCTGAATTTATAGAGGTTGAAAGCAAAACGACTACCGACTTTGCCCTATTCGGACTCTCCATTTTTTCTAGCTCTTCCAAAAACACCCAACCGTCCATGATGGGCATAACAATATCTACAAATATTAAACTTGGTGGCTCCGTACCCTCTGACTTAAGATACCTTAATGCTTCAACACCGCTTTGAAATGTCAGTACCTCTTCGGCACAATTAACTTTGGTAATAAACTTTTTGTGGATGATATTGGTTGCTCCGTTATCATCTAACAAAAGAACTGTTTTTAGTTTTTTCCTCATACAATCTTCCTTTTCATTAATAAACCAGTGTACAATTCACGCGAAAAACAAAAATAATAGAATAAAGTCCAGCGATCAAACTATAGGAACTATTTCCTGAAGTTTTGATACAGTTTTTTTAATGCATTGATCAATGGTATTCATTATTGGTTTATTAACAATACTTTAGTACATGATTTAGAAATTCATGGTAAAGAGTAAATTACCGTTACTAAAATAAGTAATAAAACGTAAAATGTAGGTGAGGTACTACATTAAAATAAATACTTAGCCTAATCTAAGTGCGAATTTAACTTTAAAAATGTGCATGGTGGTCTGGTTTTTATTCTTTTTGATTTCTCTTTTTAAAGAATTAATACCTTAATATACCATTAGTTATCGACATCTTCAAATTTTGTGTCCGCCATTCTAGTCTTTGTAGTGTTAATTTGTTCAAATCTCAGGTCAGGGTCTTCCGCATCAAAATCGAAAACCAGAAACTGCTCAGAGTTCATTTTGTCTAAATTCTTTATTGACTCGAAATGATTATTCTGTATTTGGAAAATTTGCAAACTTGCCAATTGGTCGAACTCCTCAGGAATCTCTCCATTCAGTTGGTTATTGGCCAATACAAGTTCCTTTAGTTTATGTAAGTTTCCCATTTCTGAGGGAATAAAACCATCCAAAGAATTTTCAAAAAGCCCTAGAACTTCAAGTTGTTCAAGGTCACCTAGAGTCTTCGGAATAAAACCACTAAAATTGTTACTGGAAAGATTCAATATTTTTAGATTTTTAATTTTTCCAATACAGGAAGGGATTTCACCAGATAAATAATTGTTAAATACGCTTAACTCCTTTAAATTTTCCAGGTTTCCCATATCTTTTGGCAGCTTTCCCCGTAAACGGTTCATCTCAAGCTTAAGTACCTTTAATTTAGAGAGCATGGTAATGCCTTCTGGTAGCTCACCGTTCAAGCTATTGAACGAAAGGTTGAGAGATAGAAGATGACTCAATTCTCCGATACTTTCAGGAAGGTTTCCAACAAGGTTGTTCATAAAAAGCTCTATTGCTATTACATTGCCATCTTCGACGGTAATGCCGTGCCATTCGGAAATGGGTTTTTCCAAATCCCATGTGTGGATCCAATTCTCCCCTCCGGTATCTTTGAAAAGTTCAAGAAGCACTTTGCGATCCTGCTGAGAAACTTGTCCACTAACCACACTGTTAAAACAGCATAGGAATAGGATTAGCAATAGGTTATTCATTATTCTTTTAAGTGTGTGTGTTTTCATTTCGACAGGCGTTAATTATTTTGTTCCTCAAAATGAGTATTGCAATTTTGATTTCACTCTTATCGCCAGGCTTTCGAGTTGCCCTATCTTTATAGGTACTCGTCTAGACAATCGGTTTGGGACGTTCATATCTTTCAAATTATTTCCTACTAAACTTAATGAGAAATAAAATTTCAATTCATAAAGAATTACCTCACAAATTTAGATTTACGCTCGATTAAAAGCAAAATTAATCGATGAAACGCGTGTTTTTGTTGTGAAGTACCTTTTTTGTGTGGTAAAAAAATGAGGTGCATTCTTCTAGATCCGACCAATGATAGTATTACCCCAATGTTTTCAATCGAGCAGAAGTTGTAGTTGCTTAAGCAGGTTGGTAAAACGTTAATTCTATAAGGATGCTTATCAACAATTGTCGACGATCCTAGCTCTCTCTATTGAAAGCTTAAAGAGAGGTCGTAGGCTTTTTGAAAGTCATTATAAAAGTGGTGCCCTGGTTTGGTTCACTTTCGACATCAAGGGTACCGTTCATGACCTCCACTTGTGCTTTTGCCAAATAGAGCCCCATCCCCCTGCCCTCAGATGCGCCACTTAACCTTCCATACATGTCGAAGATTCTCTTTTTTCTTTCAGTTGTAAGCTTCATACCTATGCCATTGTCAGACACGGTAATCTTCATGCCCCCATGTAAAGTACACCTAGATGTCACCTTAATTTGGAGAGGTCGCTCTTGAGCTCTATACTTGATTGAATTCATAATTAGATTGAATAAAATATTAGTATAATAGCTTTTTATGCCCGTTACTTTTGGAAGCTCAGAAAGATCATACACGATATTAGCTTTAGATGAACTTATATCAAGTGCAAGAAGGTGCTCTATATCTTGCAAGACCTTTCTAAGATCTATCTGCTCGAAGGAGCTTTCTTTTATATTCTTTAAAGATAAAGAATGATTCAGGTCTTTGATAGTGCGATCTAATGTGTCGACCGTGGTCACAATGCTCGGAATAACCTCCATATTCAAAGCTTCATTACCAGGTTCGATCATATCAACAAGGCCTTGTAAAGTAGAAATCGGTGACCTCACATTATGAGAAATAATATAGACGAAATTTTCTAGTTCATTGTACTGCTGCATAATCTGCAGTCGAGCTTCTTCCAACAGGGTAACATCGTGAATTGTGCCGGCCATTCTTACAGGAGTGTCTTCATCTACATGGTAAGCTTTTCCCTTTTGATGAACATGTCGAATGCTACCATCTGGCATAACGATACGATGCACAACATCGTGCAAATCGTTGTTCGTTAGGCAATTTTCGATGCTTTTTCCAAAAGCTTCCTGGTCCTCTGGGTGAATGATATCCATAAGACCTTCATAGTTCGCCTCGAAAGTTTCAGGATTCAATCCAAAAACCTTGTAAAGTTGATCTGACCATTCGAGCTCATCCTTTACCATGTCCCAGTTCCAATGACCTACATTGGCTATTTTTTGGGCCTCCTTTAAATGTTCCTCACTTTCTCGTAGTTCTAGGTACATTTCAACCCTTCGTGTGATATCTTTTCTAAAGATGCTACATCCCGTTATTGTTTTATTATTGTCATATATAGGATGATAAGAAAGTTCGTAGTGCCTCGTACGACCATTCTCGAAGCATTTGAATTCTGTCTCAAAACTTTCACCATTTAATGCCCTGTCGTATAACTTTTTTCTTTTCGAGAAATCTATATGAGAGTAACTTATTTCCAGAATATTATCTCCTATCTTAGGATCTACACCTGTATCACCTCTCAATGACTTAACGAAAGAAGAGTTACAAGCGATCAGCCTGTAGTTTGTATCGATCGCCCAAATCAAGTCAGCATTGTTTTCGAGAATCGAAGCACTCTGTTGTATTTGTCGATGTTGTTCTTCAGAGTTTCTTTGTGAAATTTCTACCATCGGCTTCAATAGGAATCTGTAAAGCACAAAAAGAAGTGTTGCAAAGAAAAAAATTGAGAGTATGAAAAAATGTCCTGCCCCTAACATGCCACCGACACCTTTTAGGTTGGGCATAATAGTTTCATCTTCCGCCAGTTCAAAAAAGGTAGATAAACCCAATAATAAAAAGATTACACAAAGATAGGCTAGGAAAGAATAAAGGACTCTGGTCTTTCCAATACTTGGGAAGGAAACATATTTTTTCGATTCAAGAAGCTTATATATCATGCGATTAAGATCTTACCGGATAATTTTAGGTGCACGGTAGAAAATTGAATAGTACCCTACTAGTTAACGTCACAACCAAAGAAGTTTTCATGAGTGTAATATATAAGTAATCTATTTTGGGAAAAAGTTTAGGCAGATATAAGTGATCGTTGAGCAACAAAAGCTACTATTTGATCTTCCTTTAGAGGTTTTGTAATAACCTTTCTTACCAATGGATTTTCGTATCCTTTTTGCAACTCTCGCTCATTAATTGACGAGGTTACCATTATAACATCAACGCTCTCAAAGTTGTCTGAAAATAATGAGCAGGCTTCAAGAAACTCAAAGCCGTTCATTTCGGGCATATGGATATCCAATAAGACCAATATCTGATTCTTATTCTCTAAAACTTCTTTACGCAACTCTTGTAATGCATTGAGCGGGTTATTGAAAGTTTTTATATCATCTGCAACGGAAATTCGTCCGAGCAGATGTTGATGAATCAGATTTGCAGTCTTATTGTCATCGACAATATATACTGTATTATAGTTGAATGTGTGCATTTGTTTCGGTCTTAAGTAGGGTTTAGGGTAATATTTTCTATCTAACTGGCCTTAGATAAAGGCTTTAAAATTTTCTTTAAATGATCGATATTTATCGGCTTAGTTATAAAATTTCGTACAAATTGAGGGTATTCATCAGCTTTGGCCCTATCTTTTCCTGAAATTGACGAGGTCACGATAATTACATCGATTTTGTGGGGAAAATCCTCTTCGACCATAACATCTAAAAATTCGAATCCGCTCATTTCGGGCATATTTATGTCAAGCAAAATCAATATCCGCTCCGAATTCCAGAGTTTTAATCGCATGTCGACCAGCGCTTCTTCCGGGTTCGTAAAAACATTTATTTCTTCCCCTATCTTCAACTTACCAAATAGTTTCTTGTGTAAATGGTTCATCATATCAAAATCGTCAACTAGATAAATTTGGGAATAGTTTTGCATATTATAATTTGTTCGAATTAAACATCCTTTTAAAGGGTCACGGATACTACATTTTATTGCTGTTTTTTTTAGTAACACTTATTCATAAATAATCAGCCTAGACCTCGTATTTATGAATAAGAAGATTTTCCTTCTTTATCAAACGTAAGATTTTGTGGAAAAGTGTATTTTATCGGATTTTTTACCCTTTAATCGACATGCTAAGCGATTTACATAAGAATGGGTAACAGGTAAATACAAAAAAATTGATTAATTCATGTAGTCTTGCCAAGTGACCAAAACATATTTTTCCTTTGCGTTATTCATTAAACTTAGAAATCCATATTCGTAAACAAAAAGATATACTTCTCCCTTTTTGTTCCTCCAGTAATGAGTGAAAAATTTCGGATTGAAACCTTCTTCTATCAGCTCTTGTTTTCTAATTGTAGTGTAGCCAGACTTATTGTATTTCTTTAAGACCTTTCTGTTCATTCTCAATTGCTTGTCAACCCTAAGGTAAAAACCTTCCGTTTTTTCTCGATTTTCATATTGCTCTATTGATTTACATTTTCTAGAACAAAATACTTTATCGGATCTTCCCTTAACTGGAAAACCACAAACCGGACATACTCTAGAATTAGTCATTTACAAACGCATATTAAACGCTTAATATACCGTTTAAAATCCAAAATATAAGTAAGGTTGCTCTATGAATACATTCAAATCAATAACCCTCTATCATTTAATGATTAAAAACCAAAAGATGATAGGCATTAAGTTTTCACCAGATAAATTAATACAGAATTTAATAAAAGGGCTTCCCAACCCGAAATGGAGCAAGCAGTACAATATGGCCTACATATCTAACACCAAAGATAATCTTGGAATCATCTTCAAGACCTTCAAAGGTGTAGTGTGGATAAATTACAATCGGTTTTTAAGTAATAAACCTGTGAATACTAAAAACGAAACTATCGATGTAGCATGGTTTAGGAAGAGGAAGACTATTTCTGACTACCGCCTTTGTCCTGAAGAATATCTATTAAAATTGGAATTGAAACGATATGCAAATAGTACCGTTAGAACCTACGTTTTGTTTTTCGAAATGTTCATCAATCACTATAAAGAGAGAAAACTGAACACACTGGATGAAGGTGATATTAGGGCCTTTCTGCAAACACTCATACATAGAAATGTTTCCAACTCCTATCTCAATCAAGCAATCAATGCTATTAAATTTTACTACGAAGTGGTGTTAGACATGCCTAATCGGTTCTATGAGATTGAAAGGCCACGAAAAGAAACTAAACTACCCAAGGTAATTTCTAAAAGTGAAATATTTACAATAATTGAAAACACCAATAACCTTAAACATAGATGCATTGTGCAGTTGCTTTATAGCTCCGGTCTAAGACGAAGCGAACTATTGAATCTAAAAATAAATGATATTGACAGTAAACGAATGCTTGTTCGAGTTGAAAGTTCAAAAGGCAATAAGGATAGGCAAACCCTTTTATCTAAAACCGCTCTTGCCGATTTAAGGTGTTATTATATTAAATATGAGCCTAAAGTATTTTTGTTCGAAGGAAAAGAAAGAACGAAATATAGTGGGGCCAGCGTTTTAAAAATAGTCAAAACGGCCGCTGAAAAAGCAAAGATCAGAATTTCTGTAACCCCACATATATTGCGCCATAGTTTTGCCACACATTTATTGGAATCGGGTACCGATTTAAGGCAAATACAAGTACTGCTTGGGCATGGGTCGAGCAAAACGACCGAAATATATACTCATGTAGCAACAAATACTTTTGAAAGTATTAGAAATCCACTAGATTAGTAATACTAAAAAAGAAATAAACGTACCATGGTACGTTTATACAATTGTTGTAAGTAATGCGAAAAAACCCAGAAACCGAGTGAATAAAACGATATTTGAAATTACCAAAATGGACTGTCCTTCCGAGGAAAATCTAATCCGAATGAAATTGGACGGAATTTCAAGTATTGCGAATTTGGACTTTGACATTCCGAACCGAAAATTGACCGTTTTTCACAGCGGAGAAATTGACCAAATCGAAAAGTCCGTTATCGAACTGAATTTAGGCGGAAAGAAAATCTCGACTGAACAAACCGAACAAACTGAATTTAAAGAAAACGCAAACC
>CAZTLZ010000001.1:0-65287 GCA_964614665.1 uncultured Maribacter sp. | reverse complement strand
GTTTAACATACGAATGTTATTTTGAATGTGCTCTAGGTTTGCAGTGTCGAAACATAAGAACTCGGCAAAGTAATTTGTTAAACCTGTCTGCGTACTATGGCAGACACTAAAAATTCTTAGTATGAATGCACTTAAAAATTCAGTACAACTAATTGGTTATTTGGGGCAAGATCCTGAAATCGTAAACTTGGATAGCGGTAATAAACTTGCCAAATTTTCTGTCGCTACAAGTGATAGTTACAAAAATGCAAAAGGTGAAAAAGTTGAAGATACCCAATGGCATAATATAGTTGCATGGGGCAAGACCGCTGATATCGTTGAAAACTATTTGGTCAAAGGAAAGCAGGTTGCCCTAGAAGGTAAATTGGTCCATCGTTCTTATGAAACCAAAGAAGGCGAAAAACGGTACATCACCGAAATCAAATGCAATGAACTTTTGATGTTGGGGAAGTAATAGTAACTCAAGTCTTTGGCGGCGCTCAGATTGATATGTGAAGAATGTCACCCTGAGCGCAGTCGAAGGGCTATTACGTCAAAGTTAGTATGAAAAGTTACTATGTCTATATTTTAAAATGTTCCGATACTACTTTCTACATTGGAGTTACCGCTAATTTTGAAAAACGATGGATACAACACCGGGAGGGTCATTTTAAGGGTTGCTATACATTTAAAGAAGACCGCTAAGTGTAGCTATTATTTAGAGTTCTGGGATGTTATACAAGCGATTCTGTTCGAGAAGCAAATAAAGGGTTCGAGCAGAGCGAAAAAGATTGCCCTTATCAATGATGATTTCATTACTATTCAAGAACTGGCGGAATGCAGAAATTGTACCCATTATAAATACAAACCTAATTCTGACGATTAAGCGTCTTCGACTGCGATCAGACTGACATTAGCCGTTCACAAAGACATGCGGTCATCATCCTCTCAAATCAATAACCGTAATAGGTTTTCGACCTAGTTTCGAGGCTTGTAATTTTTGAATTTCGCTACTGGGGCAAAATTCAATACTGGGCGTCACTCTCAGTTTAGACCTGAAATGATCCTTGATTTTATGGAGTAGCCCATCCGTTGGATTTTTAGAATCGATTTTAATCAGTATTTCATCTGTACCGATGTCATTATGTGAAATTTCAATAACGAAGCGCGAAACTTCAGGAAAGTCATTGAGTGCATTATGCATAGCCGGGGGGTACAATGTAGTACCCTTATACTTGATCATTTGTTGTTTACGACCGACAACAGGACCTAAACGTGTCGTGTTTCTTCCACAGTTGCAAGAGGTATTATGGGCCACTACAATATCGCCTGTTTTGAATCGAATTAATGGCATTGCCTCAACCCCCAAAGTAGTAATCACCAACTCACCTTCTTTACCTTCGGAAACGGGTTGATCGTTCTCATCCAAAATTTCGGTAATTATTAATTCGGGATGTTGATGTCCGCCTTGTCGCTCTGAGCATTCCGTAAATGCCGTACTCATTTCTGTGGATGCATAGGTCGAAAACAATTCAATATCCCATTTCGCCTTGATTTTTTCGGCCAGTACATTCAGTGAAAAGTCTTGGTTACGCAGTGATTCGCCTATACAGATGGCTCCCCTGATTCCTGAGGCGTTTACATCAATATCGTGAGCTTCGGCATATTGAATAAGCTTCAATAAAAAAGAAGGGACTACGATGAGGTATGAAGGTTTGAATTTTGAAATACTGTCCCACTGCAATTCAGGTATTCCTGCACCTACCCGAATGATTCCCGCACCTAATTTTCGAACACCTAAGAAATAGGCCAGTCCTGCCATGAATCGGCGATCCATAGTTGTAGTGAGTTGCAGAATATCATCTTCTTTTATACCTGCACATGCAAAAGAGATGGCCTCGTTGTATGCCAAACGCTCTAAATCCTTATCGGTTAATCCGACGGTTACTGGTTCACCTAAAGTACCGGAGGTAGTGACATAATCAATAATTTTCGATTTTTGCACACAAAAGAAGTCCTCATTATGACGCTGTAATTGTTCCTTGGTGGTAACGGGAAGTTTAGCCAGGTCTTCTAAAGAATTGATATCCGACGGACTGATTTTGTAGTTTCGAAAAACGCGTCGATAATAGGGAGATTTTTCGTTCACATAACTGATAAGCTCTTTCAGTCTGCCTTCTTGAAAAGTTTTGATTTCTTGGGATGTTGCTTTCTCAATTTCTGGAATCATTAATTCAGTCTTCTACTCAATTTCTTGATTTGTTTTTCTACTTGTTTTCGGTCAGGCAAAGTAGTAATTTCTTTGGTTTCCGCAGCAAGAAATGCATTTAGGGCTACGCTGTCATACCCTTTTTCCAGATTGTATTTTCCAACCAGGTAATGTACCTCCCAAAAATTGGGATTCAAGCTGATGAATTCTGACAATAACTGTTGATCCAGATGTTTTTCTTTGGCAATCGCATCTTCGATTCTATTCCGCAGTGAACGATACCGCTCATAATTTTGGTAGGCTGCGGTGTTTAAAAAGGAGTCTTTCTCAATATTCAATGCTGATTTGACCATTGCTGTTGCACCCCTATTTTGGCTCAAAAAGACTTCTTTTAGATCATAGGCCACGAATTCGCCCATTTGATAGGGGCTGCTGGAAACCCAAACCAACAAATCTTCTGGTTGAAAAACAATTCCATGATGTGCCAACATTTGATTCAATGCTTTTTCGTTGCCGTAACCAATTTCTTTTTCATCCAATCCCTCACGATTTCTTAGAATATCGACTACTTTTTTAGGCGTGATTTTTTCTGTTTCCTCAAGCAATTCCTGCATTCGGTCATAACGATATTGGGAATGGCTTTCCAGAATATGTTGCTGGTTCTTTTCGTCATTTGCATAAGCCGCGCTCTGAAAGTGATTGGAACAAATCAATTGATTGCTGGAATTTGGAACCTCATACACACCGAAGTTTTTTGGCGAGACCTCAATTACCGCAGCTTTTTTATCCTTTGCACTTCCCACAAAAATAGATTCCGATACAAAGACTTCCCGCCTTTTGGCTATGGCAATGGCTTCTTCAATAGTTGAAGCATATTGTAATATTTCTCGCGTCACCAATGAAACGGGTGTTTTGGCAACTAATGGGAATTGTGATTTTCCAGCATTAATAGTTACCGTTAATCCTTGGTCGTTCATTCCAGAGACCACACCGATCATTCCGCCCCAAGTGACGGACATGAATTTGTGCCCATCTTCGGGTTCGACAAAGGCTATGATCTTATTTTTTGCAAAGTCATCACCCGCGTAGAAATCAAAATTGCGGCCAATCAGTAGTTTACCATCTTTCGTATTTTCACCCCAAGAGGCAAAGGAAGAGCAACCTACCAAGGCCAAGTCTTGTAAGGCATGGCCAATATCATGTGCTCCGTGAAAATAAAGAACACGGGCATATTCCTCCGCGATGTAATCGTAATCGGGTGAGGCATATTGCGAGATTCCGTAAATCTCGGCCTTATATTGTTCATCAATATGCAAATACACTTTGCGGTTGAACCAAGCCAAAAATTTTCGTAGAATGTTTTGATATCCCTTTGACGGCACCAATTCATCAATCTTTTTTAAAAAAACAGCCTCTTGTTGATTGAAGAGTTCTTTACTTAAAGCACCTTGGTTCAAACCTAATTCCATCGGATTACCCTTGACATACATTTCCCAAAGACCATGTTTGTTCTTAGTCAAGAAATTGTCACCTATGGTAAAAGTGGAGTCCGACAGTTTTGTTCTTTCCGGAAGTGTGGTATCATATTTCGAAATATCAGGACGGTCTTCCAAACCTTTTGAAATTCCACAGGAACTCAAGACTAAAAGGGTAAGGACTGGGACTATGAGTTTAAACATGCTTTAGATTCCGTTCGGTTCGTTTTATGGCGAGCTCATCTTTATAATCGAGCCATTTTTGACCCCAATACTTTCGTGTAAAATTATCGAAATTACGCATGATAAGTACATTTGAAAGCATATGTAGAAAACGCTTGGGATTTCTGGGCAATGCTCTTAGGGTCATTGAGAATCCTCCGTCTAGATATTTGATATAATGCCAATAGCCGCTAGGCATGTAAAGGGCGTCACCATGTTTCATATCTGCTTGAATACCTTCGGCATATTGCAGAGCAGGATATTTTTCAAAATCAGGATTATCCATATCTATCGATTCTAAATTGTGAATGGAGTAGGGCACACGGTATAAATATTTGGTTTGCTCGGGAGAAAATAGGGTAACACTTTTATGGCCGTCAAAATGAAAATGCAAACTATCTGGTAAGTCTATATCATAATGCATGAATACTTTAGACTTTCCGCCACCAAAGAATAAAGCAGGTAATTTTTTAAAAAACTTCAATCCGATATCCGGATACTCAAAATCATCGATGAGTTCGGGCATCTTTTTTAAAATCTCATAGAAGAAAATTCTGAGATCTGTAGGTTGTGTCTTTAGAATTTCAAGATAATCGGCTAGCTTCATTTCTTTCTTTGGAGCATACACACTCTCGCTGCCTTTTGCAGGCTCATTATTATATAATGGTACGATCTGTTCTCCCGCCCGATTCTGAATATAGTCCAGTGTCCAGTTTTTATAGGCTGGCCATTGCCTTGTCATACCCTCTATAAGAACCGGTTTTTGTGGCTTGTAAAAATGTTCTACAAAATCCTCTTTCGAGATATTCTCTACCCGTGTTACTGGTGAAGTTCTAAGCTGTCCCATTACATTAGACAATTACTTTTTGTTTCTTTTTTTCAGGATTGATTTTATTGATGAGATACTCACCACCCAATATTTCTGAACAGGTAACCACGCCGCTAATGGTTACCCCCAAAATTCCGTGCATATTCAAACTCTGCCCAGTAAAATAGAGATTCGGAATTTTGGTTCTTGCGGAAATAAAAGCTTTCAACGGGTCATTTACATCTTTGACATAACCGTACATAGAACCTTGGTTGCAACCAATATAATCCCGATAGGATAGGGGTGTAGAAGTATGAATGCTTTGAACACATTCTCGAATATTCGGAAACTTCTTTTCCAGTTCTTTTAAGAACGTTTCGGCTTTTTCCACTTTAAACTGCTCGTAGGTCTGACCTCGGTCATTTTTATTGGCTACAGTATTAAAGGTGTCTTTCCACTGAGCTACTTCTTCATACCGCATATAGGTAATAGCGGTTAATTGATCACCCCACTCATTTTGATTTTTGCGGGCACCCATTGATACCATATATGTTTCGGGCCAACTCTCTTGACTATATTCATGGGCGCTCCAGACTTTTTGATAATCCTTGAAATGGTAATAGTTTTTGTTGAGGTATTTGAACGTTTTGGGTTTGAGTACAATATGAATGCTAAAGGCCGAAATGGTATTCTCTAAGTTATTGATTCTAGTATTGTATGATTTTCGAAAATGTTCTTCACCCACCATTTTCAAAGTGTGTTTTGGTTCGATATTTGAAATGAATACATCCCCAGATATGATATCCCCTTTGCTTGTTTTAACCGACTTAATTTTTTTATCAATACATTCCATATCGACCACCTCTTGATGCTTGAATACATCACCATTATGCTCCTTCAATCTTCGGATGAGTCGTTTAGTAATCTGACTTCCGCCGTCTGCACAACGGTATGCACTCTCAATATAAGAGTTACAGGATAATGCATGAACATAAACCGGGGTTTTGCCTGGATCACCAGCATACAACAGATTCGAGCCCGCCAAAACAGCACGTAGCTTTTCATTGGTTGTTATGGAATCGATATAATCTTTGGCGGATTGTTGAAAAATTTCAGCATCGTTGCCATAGGGTTTACCCTCCTGTAGATTATAAAGCGGAAATTTTTGACAGATTTCCTGTAGTTTAGAGCAATAGGTTTTAATGGCATCCCCTTCTTCGGGAAATCTTTTGACAAGTTGTTTGGTGAAGTTCTCATAGCCCTGAGCATGAGGGTATTCTAGTTTGTCATTATCGAATGTGATGATATCGAATCCATCTTGATTCAATTGTTTGAATTCCAATCCGTCTAAGATATCCAGATATTCAAAGTATCGATAAAGGTTTTGTCCTTTTGAAAGTCCGCCAATATAATGTACTCCCGTATCGAAAATGGTACGTTCACGCACGAAAGTTTGAAGGTTGCCGCCGAATTGATTGTTCTTTTCAAGCACACAAACGCTACGACCTTCACGTGCCAGAATGTTGGCCGCGACCAGGCCACCCATACCGCTGCCAATGATTACAATGTCGTAGTGGTCTTTCATATCAGGCTTCGAATCGTTTCAAAAAAACAAAGTGCTCATTTGATTTTATTTCAGAGAATCCAATTTGCAAAGCACTTTTCAAAGTGCTGCTTTTTGACGTATTTAATAGTATCAAGATAGTGATTTCATCTATTTTTTCCTTAGGAATATCAGATAAGTCGAAGGCATCCGTATCAATAATAAGAACCGAGGCTTTTTGTTCAAATGCCGCTGACTTAGCCTTACATACCTTGATTTTACTGTATCGATATTTGAGGTAGTGATTTTTTAAGATTGCTCGCGCTTTTTCATTCTCCAAAAAACTATAAATTTTTCGGTCTACCGAATCTAGTGACATGAGTAGATCCAATTGGCCCCATTTGTTAGAGAGATGAATGATACTATCTTTTTCACCCAAAGAACACAAGATAGCTTTATAGGCTTTTCGATACGTTTTCAAATCTTGTTTTACGGATTGATATATGTCCTTTCCTTTATGTCTATAATTCTCCAATAGTAATTGATGCCAATAATCTTCACCTTCAATTTCATTTCGAAATTTTCTAAAGGCCGATCTGAAGTATTGACCGAAAAGCTTCGAACGTTGACTGTAGGATGTTCCGAAAGCAGCATCATCGGCTTTAATACGAGGGAGCATTTTGACCGTAAAACTACCATCACGAATGATGAAGCTACCTTTGGGAGAAACTTCTGAACCTCCATGAATCAAAATAGGTAGAATATCTAGTTTCAACTTTTCCGCTAGATAGAAGGCGCCTTTATGAAAACGATGGATTTTATTTGTTGTGGATCTTGCCCCTTCAGGAAAAGCTACAATAGAAAAACCTTGTTCCACTTTGTGTTGAAGAAACTCTTCACCATTTTCAATTCCGCCAGAGACAGGGTATGCTCCATGAAGTTTAGCAGCACTTCCCACTGTTGGTGAATTGTAAACATGG
The DNA here is from genome assembly GCA_964614665.1 of uncultured Maribacter sp. Lineage (GTDB taxonomy): Bacteria > Bacteroidota > Bacteroidia > Flavobacteriales > Flavobacteriaceae > Maribacter_C. The sequence continues at coordinate 58,071 of CAZTLZ010000001.1, read as the reverse complement.
TCTTTGACGAGATAAATAAGTTTTGGATGCAACATGCCCATCGCCAAAATATCGAGAAAAGAAGTATGATTGGCAATCAACATTGCGGGTTTCTCAAAGGTCTCATTTTGTTCATTGATAACCTTTTTGCATAAAAAAGGATTGGTGTACAACACCGATTTCATAAATTTTGAAACCAACTTGTGAAGTCCCATTTGCTTTTTTAAATGTGCTTTTGGGTTAATTTTCATCACAATCCATGAATATACGGAAAGGACTAAGCCTCCCAAATCAAAATAACCAAAAGACAAAAGGGAATGCGCAAGCACTCTTGGGGTAATAGGCCTTTTAGAAGTGCTTCCGATAAGTAAATGAAACAACAATGGTTGTATTGTAAAAGAAATCAATGCTGCCGATAGAATACCAATAATGCAGACAATGGAAACGGAATATAAGGCCGGATGTTTGGCAAATACTAGCACGCCAATACCTAAAAGTGTAGTTAATACTGAGAGTATTATTGAAGTTTTATGAGTAGAAAGGGTTTTTTCTCCAGTGCGATATTGGGTAAGTAAACCGTTGGTGACAAAAATGCTGTAATCAACACCAAGACCAAAAATGAAACTGGATATGATAATATTGAAAATATTGAATTCGATCTTAAAAAGTGCCAAAATCCCTATAGTCATAAACCAACTTAAAAATAGAGGTATTGCTGTAATCAGGGTCAGTGATAGGCTTCTGTAAAATAGGGCCAATAGCAATACCACAGCAAACAAGGAGTACCAAATAAGGCGATTAAAATCATTTTTGAGATTTCCTAAAAAGGTTTCATTGACTTGTTTTCTGTCAATAAGTAGGGTTTTGGGCACATTTGAAAAAGTATTTCTCAACTTCTTAGTATCAGCTGTATTTACTTTGATTAGTGAGGTTACTGTCGTTGCGGATGAATCGGTAACAATGAAATCTTCCACGGCGAGAGAAGAAAAGTTATTCAAGTCCGAAAGTTGCAACGGTTTGAAATCTGTTTGTAATAGTTCATAAAATTGCGAGAACGTATTTTCTTTAAAACCTAAGGCAGTACCACTATCGATAAGGTTATTTTTAGTGTTCTTGATTTTTGTTGAATCCCAAAAGTTGTCCCAAGCTGCTATTTTTTCTTGCTGTTTTTTGTTCGAACGAACCAAAGCCCCAATAGAACTGTAACTTAAGATTTCATTGTTGGCCTTCAGTTCTTTTAACTTTTTAAGAAGCTCATCATTTTGCTGTAAAACTTCCTCTTGATTTTCTCCATAGGTCGATAAGTAAATGGATTTAGAACCGATATCTGTCAAGACTTCCAATCGTTCACGGGCTTCAATCAACACCTCGGATTCATAGTTCAACTTTGCAATATCTTGATTGAACCTTATACTTCTGTATGTAAATAGACCGGTAATCAAAAGTGCGGTCAGAAGACCTATCACCCATTTGTTTTTATGAAAATCATAATCGGCGATACGGTCTAGCAAAGTTGTTTTCCTAATCGTATCGTTTTTTAGGCGATATACCTGGGGAATAAATAACAAGGCAAAAACGGAAGCTCCTAAAACACTTATTGCCGCGAAAACACCAAGATCTTGAAGTGCTTGTGATTTCAAGAACAGGAGGCACAAAAAAGCTGAAGCTGTGGTAAGACTGCTCATTAATATGGAAGGCGCTACATTATGAAAGAGCGATTTAAGGCTTTTTCCATTTCTAATATGGGTGAGAATGTGCAAGGAGTAGTCCAAAGTGACTCCTAGTAGAACAGAACCGATTCCAAGGGAAATGGCTGAGATTTTTCCGCGAAGCAAAACCAATACCGCTACAGATAGAAGTCCGCCAAACACTGTAGGTAAGAAAAGAATAATGGGAAGACTAAGTTTTCTATAAAATAGGATTAATACGATGAAAAGAACCATTAACGCAATGCTGGCTGTGAACTGTACATCTTTTTTTATCTGCTTTGCATTCGCAACGGCAACCAAAGCCGCACCAAAATAATCAATGGATACCCTGTTGCCGAACGATTCTTTCAATTGATTTTGAAGTGCATATAATTGATTCACAAAAGGGGTATTCTTATCGGTTTCACCGGAGGCGTTAGTAGGTGTAATAAATAATAGGATATTCTCCTCTTTCTGGTCAACGAGAAATCCATCTTTTAGCTTGAATTCATCGCCTATACCAAGTTGCTGTAACTTTTTTAGTGCAACAAAAGAAAGTCCAAAAGGGTCTTTTCTGATAGTTTTTGAGGCGATAATACCGGATGGTGAAATCAGCGTACGGTAATGCTGCGCTGTGATTTTGGCAATGCTGTCCTTCGAAATTTTTTCCGCAATGGTATTATAATCGGGCTCATCAAGAAAAAGAGGTAGGTTCTCATAGACTAAATTCAGGGTATTGGGTAAATCTTCATCGTTCAGTTTCCCCTGAACTCTTTTGATATATGAACCGCTTGTACGTTGAATACTATCTAAAAAGGCGGAAGCAAATTGAGTGAGTTCTTCTACTGAAGTTTCCGGATCTCGATGAATATTTACGATTATCTTGTCGGTAAAAGCAATCGACTTTAGAATTTCCTGGGTTTTCTTGGTCTCTTCACTAGCAGGAATCAACGAACTAATATCATCATCGAATTCGATTCTGGAAACGACCGCTGCAAGAAGAGAGACAACTATGAAAAGTATTAATACACCTAGCCATTTTTTTTGGGAAATGAACTGATATGCTCTTTGAAAAAAACTACCCATTGTTGACGGCTATTTTTTTTCTATCGAAGATGGAAAGCATGAAATACCCTAAAATACCAAATATCGTTGCGGCTAAAATCGATAAGGTCAAACTACCTATTAGGTACGTTTTCAAGTGAGTAATAAGTTCAAAATCCGCAATACTACTTTCAAAAGTATATGTCAGATCTTCCCCAGTAATAAATGTGCCGGTTCTTAGGCTTGCATAGAGTACAAAAGGGATAAATGGTGCTAAACTGACATTGGAAAAAGTGAAGGCTATTACCTTGTTCAATTTGAACAAGACCGCAAGCGATAAAACGATAACGGTGTGAAAACCCCACAAAGGGCACAAGCCTATGAAAACCCCCAGGGCAATGGACAGCGCTTTTTTTCTAGGAGAATCACTGCTGTGTAAAATATCCTCTTTTATAAACCGTCGGAACCCCTTTTTTCGGAAGCGACGATACAAATCTCTGGGTTTAATCCAAAAAATAGCGACCAGTACGAACCAAGTATTCAAAACACTGATACGAGCAAAATCAGGACCTTTTCTAAAATGGGAAACACGGTCGTCATCCTCATACGAGATTTGAATAGGAATATTTTTGACCAATGTACCTCGCCAAGCAGCCTTAACAATGACTTCAATTTCAAATTCGAATTTTGGCGTATATAAGTTTAGTTTTTCAATTTCACTCAAAGGATATAAACGATAACCACTTTGGGTATCTTTCAACCAAGTACCAGTTTCAAACCAAAACCAAAAATTGGAAAATTTGTTTCCAAAACTACTGGAACCTGGTACATCTGCCTGATCCATATTTCGAGCTCCGATGTAGAGTACGTTTTTGGTGGCTTCATTTTGTAATGCATCGAGAAAAATCGGAATATCCTCTGGAAAATGTTGTCCATCTGAATCGATGGTAATTGCAAATTCATAACCTAAGGCCAATGCTTTTGCAAAACCTATTTTTAGAGCATTTCCTTTACCCTTATTTTGAGGCAAATGCACTTGCTCAACTTTAGGAAAACCTGCTAGAATTAACGCTGTGTCATCAGTAGAACCATCATTGATCACGATGATATTTTGAGTGCGTTCTAAAAGACCATTCAAAACTTTTTTTAAGGTCTTATGATTATTGTAGGTAGGCACAATCACACAGCACTTAAGCTGAGCCATGGTTTCGTGGATTGATGGGGTAGTTGGCACTAGTACAGTTTTGTTCAGAGCCCAAATAGAATAACAGGCAATTTTATGCTGTAAAGATAAGGATTACACTACCTAAAACAATTGCTTTTCGGCATCGTTGAAACGCTTGGAATGTACTACAAAGCCTTGAATAAATTCTTTGACTTCTTGGTTTTTAATAGTATCGTAATGATCAAGCAAGAATTTTTTGTCTTCAGCTATTTGGCCCTTGTAGTTAACGATTCTAGGCGAATTTTCCTGTACTCCCATGCGAATACACCTGATTTCAATATTTTCAGGTTCCTCTGAAATAGCATGCTCTAAAAGCGCAACGCCTTCTTTGAAATATGATTTCTTGCTTTTTATGGATCTTGTGAATTTCGCTTTTAAGGTTAAAAGTGCGCCTTTGTAGGCAACTAGGGTTGCATCATCTTGTTCCGAAATATTCGCCAATGACTTTGATAAGACCTCAGCAGTATGCGTATCAATAGTTGCCGTGGGATATTCCAACCGCAGGACTTTCAATTCTTGGGTGTAGCCAAATATAGGTACAGCAACTAAGAGGAAAAACAAGTAACGCATTATTCCATTATTTTGAAAGTAGCATTCAATTTTAATGCCACAGTATCATCATAGGAAGTTAGATTTTTGACTTTTATGATACCATCTGCTTCAGAGATGTTCAATGTCAAATCTATTGTTTCATTCACCAACGGATTGATGATGGCCATGAATTTTACATTTGTGGCCACATTCAAGAAGAGTTGTTTGTCTAAAACTTGTTCAGTGAGTTCTTTGATCATTTGTATCATACAAACTCCAGGCATTACCGGGTTGCCAGGAAAATGCCCTTTAAAAACCTCGTGTGAGGCATTCAGTTTCACAGAAGCCTTTACTTCTTGGTCATTTTGTTCCAAATTCTGAACAGTATACAATCCTTCTATTAACATATTTAAATAGACTTTAGGCGAATGGAAAGCCTTAGGTTCTTATGATTGATTTCAATCTGCTGCGCAAGGTCATCATTTATTTCCGAAAACAGAAATTCTACTATTTCCTTTCCATGTTTGACTTTGGTTATTTTATGTAGATGCTTGCCTTTTAGAAAATAGAAGTGCTGTTTTCCATATATTTTTGTTTGATAAACGATGCTATTCTCCTTTGAAAATGTTTTTTCTTCAGATAGATCTTCTTTAATTAAAGCCCTAAAATCATTCCTTAAAATATTAAGAAGCAGTTTTCTATTCATTTCTTTCAAGATATGGTTTACCTTGAAATCATCTTTGTAAAATGTGAAATCGAAAATCTTATTCCCTAATTCGGTGGTAAAAGCGACGCGATGATGGTCCGGCCCTAATTTCTTAACAATGAAAACACCACCGAAATCCTTATCAAAAGCAGTGATATTCGCCTTGTAGATATAATCTTTGGAGGAATTCGCGAAGTACGGATTTAGAACAGAAGTACTGCCGTTTTCAATCGGTTTTAAATTATTTCTTTTGGGATATGATGTACATGAAACGCACGTCGTAATCAGTATGCTAATGAGCAAAAACTTCATCGGGTAGTGCTTGGTTTACAATTCTGTTGCTAAAAATAATTTGAGTATAGTCGTCAGAAGGTTCTATCATTTTTACTTCCTTAACTTCACCCTTGGTATTGAAAGAAATCTGAAAGGATTTGATAAACTCTCTAAATTCAGGGTCAGTTGGTTCAAAATGGGCCTCACTCTTTTTTTCTTTCTTAAAATAGGAAACTGTGAACTCCGGGGAATCGAATAAATCACCCTTTATACTGACGGTAATGAGTTGGTTTAGCTGTTTGAAAATCTTGTTTGAACCCATATCCATTGAACTCTTGTTACCACTGTCATCGATATAAAGTGTTTCGTTTTTGAAGATTACTGAATATTCGAAGGGTTTTACATATTCCCATTTGACCCAATCGGGAGATTTAAAAGCTAACTTTCCTGTTGATTCAATGTCGTTCGATAAAAAGTCAAGATGTTTATATTGTACAAAATCACTTGAAATAGTCTTTGTAACTTCTGCTTGGCCCCTAACTTTGGCTTTTAGGGCCTCCGCCTCGGAAGTACTCATTTTAGTCTGAGCACCCACAAAGGTGGAAACCAAAAAGAAAAGACAAATAAGGTTACGCATAAGCTTTTAGTTGTAAAAGTTCTTCGATCGTGACGGACTCCAAATTTTTCTCCTCCAAAAATAACAATAACTGTTCCAAAACATTGATCGTCTTGTGACTGGTATCATGCAATAATATTACATCACCTTTTGATAATCGTGATGTTATTCTTTTCATTATCAGCTTTTCTGGACGGCTGGTAGTATCCAACGAACGTACATTCCACCCAATACTTACAATATCCAATTGTTTCACTGTTCTTTCAATCACTGGGTTGGTCACTCCAAAAGCAGGTCGATAGAGATTCATTGATTTTCCTGTCAATTTTTTGACCAAAGCCTTGGTCTGCTTTAGTTCGTCGATAACTTTTTCAGTGCCAAAGAATCCGAAGGATTTTGAATGAGAATAGGTGTGATTTCCTACCGTATGTCCTTCAGCAAGTATACGTTTGAATAATTCGGGATGCTTCTCAATATGGTGCCCGATACAAAAGAAAGTTGCTCTCGCCTTGTGTGCTTTTAGCAAGTCAAGCGCCATAGGGGTGAATTCAGGATGTGGCCCATCATCGAATGTCAGGGCGATTTGATTTTTAGGTATGGACTTATTCGAATGTAGCGAGTTCAAATGGTAATTCCATTGAATAAAAAATGACCCCCCCAGTGTAATAAGAAACCAAATGAACAATAATACCACAAAGCTCCACCAAGGAATTTGAAAAAAGAAATTCAAAACAAGCATAGCCAATAGCAGGGCAACACAAATACCATTAATGATTCTTCGTTTTAACATTTTCGAAGTAGTACAAGGCTATGATTTTCCCCTCGGTATTGATTGTAAATTAGAACGGTATTCGGTTTTGCTTCTAAAACGTTCAATTTTACCACATCAGGTATCATCTGCTTTTTTATTATTTTGGCGGCCAACCAGAAAGCGAATCCAGTTGCAGTATCGAATTCCCCGGATAAATGTTTGAAGTAGGCTTGAGGTGTATTCTTGAAATACCCCTCACTCAGAGAATTATAGTAGCCATCAAAGTTGAAATCTCCATTATTTCCTAAAATCACCAAATCAACATCATCCTTAGTCGTATCATTATCCGCTAAAAAAGATTCAATTTGACTTGGAAGTTGATCTTGTATAAGATTATTATAAATCTGTACTGCTACGAGTTCAGCGTAGGTGGAGGATTGCTTTTTATTGGATAATACAAAAAAGTGCGACCCCTCGGCCATTATCGCCCCTTCGGTTTTAGAAGTCAGTAAGGATTTTGAAGTAATTGCTTCGGTTTTGAAATGTCCTATCAATTGATGTGATTTCACATGATGATCGACCATCTCATCAACACCTCCTACGAGAATATTTTGGGCCTCGTTATTCTCTAGCTGAAGTTGAGCATCTAACAAACTTGACTCAAAAGACACTGTAGAATTTACATAGGTAAAGTTATAGCCCTTACAGCCTAGGCCCAATGCTATTTGGCCGGCCACCGTATTATGCGAGGACTGGATAAAACGGGTTGGCGTCAAAAATTGTTCGTCATTGTTTATGATATCACCCACAAATTTGGCGGAATCGGCAAGACAACCCAGTCCTGTGCCCACTATGATCGCATCTATATTTTCGATGCCAGCTTCTTTTAATGCTGTTTGAGAGCTTACTGTGCTCATTTTTATACCCTTTGCCATTCGGCGGGCAGCAGCAGGTGGAATATAGGCTTTGTAGTCTGGCGCAACAACGGTCAATTCGGTCGCATGATATTCTGAAATTTCCGATAAGAATTCTGAGTTATCGAAAGTTTTTTGAGCGGAAACCGAGCCAACGCTATTTATGTAGACGGATTTTTTCACGCTTCTTTGGAGATTATCAGTGTAGAACAATTCCCCCCGAAACCGAACGAATTTGATAAGACATGCTTTAGTTCTTTTTCTTTGGCCTCGGTCTCCGGCAGTAGATTGAATTCCTTCATGGGAGTCCTAAAGTTGAGGTTTGGGTAAATGCGATTATTTTGCAAGGCCAAAACAGAATAAACCGCTTCGACTCCTCCTGCTACGGCCAAGGTATGCCCTGTAAATGCTTTCGTAGAACTGAACTCTGGCACATTGTTTCCAAAAATCCGAAGCATCGCTCTTCCCTCTGATAGATCATTATTAGGTGTTGCCGTACCATGCGCATTCACATAGTCAATATCTTCAGGTTTGAGGCCTGCTACTTTCAATGCTTTTTCCATTGCCATGACCGCACCATCACCATTTTCGGAAGAAGCTGTTTGGTGAAAGGCATCGTTGGCATTTCCATAACCTTTGACATAGGCCAAAACCTCTCTGTTCTCTTTTTTAATGACTGAATCTGATTCCAACACCAAGAAAGCCCCGGCCTCCCCTAAATTCAGCCCTTTTCGATTGTCATCAAACGGCTTGTTGAAGGTGTCTGATAAAATCATCAAGGTCTTGAAACCGTTTATGGTGAATTTGGATAGCGAATCTGTTCCACCAACCACAGCGCGATCCAAACGACCTGATTTAATCATACGCGCACCCAACATAATTGCATTGGCCGCAGAAGAGCAAGCTGTGCTTATAGTGGTCATAAAACTTTTCTCAAGCCCCAGATGTTTGGCAATTTTTCTAGTGGAGTCTCCGGCATGTAGCCCGTTAATATGGTTGTGATGTTTATCACTTTCGAAATATTCGAAGAAATACTGTTCAGATTTATCCATTCCACCAACCGTTGTGCTTGAAATTAGTCCGGTTTTATAGTCATTGATATCAGTGATTCCAGCTTGTTGAACGGCTTCTTGAGCAGCGATCATACCAAGCATTGGTGAACGGGAATATGAATTGGTTGGCAGACCTAGTTGTTGCTCTAGATCAGAATTAGTGGCTTTAACTTCACCAACCATGATTTCGTCTTTATGGATAGTTTCAATTTGGGTGATTTTTGAAATACCCATTTGACGGGTTATGAGTGATTGGTAGTTCTCTTGCACATTGTCACCAATGGCCGATATAATGCCCATACCCGTAATAGCTACTCCTTTACTCATCTATGATCCCAGACAGAATTGTTTTCCGATTCAAAAATACGAATATGTTTTAAAGGGAAATTTTAAAGTGAGGCGTTAAAAGAAAAACGTGGTAAGGCTACTATCTACTTCTATGCTCGGCAATATAACTGGCCATAGTATCGATAGACTCAAAAATCTTTCTACCCTCTTTAGGGTCGGCCAATTTAATACCGTAATCTTTATCGAGCATTACAATAAGTTCTAAAGCATCAATAGAATCAAGCCCAAGGCCCTCACCAAATAGAGGGTCAGTATCAGCAATCTCTTCAACAGCAATATCTTCTAAATTCAATTGCTCTATGATTTTCTCCTTCAGTTCTATTTTCAACTCGCTCATGTGGTCTTGTATAATCGTGTTAGTTCTTCTATTGTATGTACAAAAGTACCTTTCTTAGTAACAACGTACAAAAATGCGTCAAATTTTCCCTTATCGAAATCTACCCACCCACACAAAACTTTTTCCGCTTTCTCGCTATCTAACAAACTATTGGCATAGTCTAACAATATCGACGGATTGAATTTGTTCAGAACAAAAAATGCGTTTTCAGAATACAGTTCGTGCTTTATACTGATTTCGCCCATACAAATATTTGGGAGGGTATATACAAAAACTGCTGGGCTTGGATAAAAATTGGCAGGGTCATCAATGGATTCTTGGTACTTCCTATCAGTGTCTAAGCTCGATGACCTGTTGGAAAGAACCAAGGCCACATTCTTTTCACTTTCATTTTTCAGTAAGATATCAGCGGCGATAAAGGCCAACTTACTGAGGTTGTCCATTTTGAAGAACTTTGAATAACCCACATTTAACTCCTTGTAGGCAGATTTTATAAAAGTGGGGAAATCTTTTTCGTCATTTTTAAAAACGGATTGACCATTCAACGAAATACGATTATCGCGAATGTGGCAATAGTTTTCTATTTGAAATGTTTTATTCAAAGAATATTATTTCTTTTTGCAAACGAACATCGTATGAAAATCACCTACTTTTTTATCAGCCTCCAAATTCAAACCAGCTTCATTGACCAACTGCTTGAATTCTTCGGCGGTATACATTTTGCTATTACCGTTTGCTAAGGCGGTGAAATACAAAGAGGTGGCCTCCAAAGTTAATTTAGCGCTGCCATATTGTTGACGGTCGGTATAGGTCTCTATAATTATCAATTCAGTGTCAGAGTCCATCGCATTTGCCGCTACCCTTAATATTTTGAGAATTTCGGTTTTGGAGAAGCAGTCTAAAAATTGACTCATCCAAATGGTATCTGCTCCTTTCGGAATTGTTGGATTCTCAGACAACCAGTCTATTTCTTGTCCCGAGATTCTATCTTCAAAACCATTTTTTTCAGCATGTGCCAATGCTTTGTTCAATTGGCCGGGTAAATCGAATATTTTGACATTGATATCCTCATTTTGCTCACAGCACATAATGGCGAACTTCCCAGTGTTTCCACCGATATCGAAAAGTAATTTTGGTTTGTTTTCGAAAACCGTTTTTAGTGCTTCATCGAAAATTTCATCCGAATAGTAATGGTCAAATGTAAACCAGGATTTTTGTTCTTTGGATGTTAATTTTGATAGGCCTTCATAAATAGTTGGCCAATCACCCAACTCTTTTAATCCAGCAGGGGTCTCCGTTTCTATGGCCTCTTGCAAATGATAGAGCCCTTTATAACAAATATCTTGGGTGAAATTGATATTCGCCGAAGTCATTTGATTGTAATTTAAAAAATAACCGATTTTAGTTAACTCATATTTTCCTGTATCATTTTTATCGACAATATCGGAAGATTGTGCAATTTCCAACAAGACACTTAAACCGTATACACTAATTTTCAAGTGCTCCGAAATTTCGCTTATGGTTACCCCTCCATTGGCATTATTATCGAAAATGTAGTCTAGAATACCTAGTTTTCTAAGTGATGCCGTAGCTTGGAAGACAAAAGGAGCAAAGGCTATTTTTTGCGCTTCTTGTAATGCGTCAAAAGCTTTCATTGTTTTTTTCGACATCGGCAATTCCTTATTTATCGATAAATTTCAGTCTGCGAATTTAAGAAGTATGGGACTTTATTTGGACTTAAAGCGAAACTTTTTGAAAAATGGCCGCTGTATTACATCCACCGAATCCAGAGGCGGTTTTCAAAAAGGTTTTGATTTGTTTTTTAGTCGTACGTTCAATAATGTTCAGTGGTTGAGACACGCCAAGGGTCTGATATCCTTTCGAGGTAAATAAAGTATTCTGATTTAACGAGTGCATGCCAACAATAGTTTCTAATAGACCTGAAGCGCCTAAAGTGTGACCGAAATACCCTTTTAAACTGTTCAAGGGAGTTTCTTTGAGTCCAATGCGATTGAAGGCAATGGCTTCCATTTCATCATTGAATTGCGTTGCTGTACCGTGCGCTGAGATATAGTCTATGTCGTTAGTATCTAATCTTGCTTGCTTCATTACAGATGCAATACTTCTGTATAACCCTTCACCGGTTCTTGAAGGGCCAGATATGTGATTGGCATCATTGCAGGAAGCTTCACCCAGTACCACAACAGATTCGTCAACAAGTGCGGTTTTCTCTTTTGTCACCAAAAGGCTTGCGGCTACCTCGCCTATATTGATTCCTGATCGGGTCTTACAATATGGTCTGCATGGTTCATCACTCAGGGCTTGAAATGCATTGAATCCAGAAAGTATGAACTGCGTGACCAAGTCACCACCAACTACAAAAACATGGTCATACCGTCCTTGAATGATGTATCTTTTTGCAACGGCAATAGCGAGAATTCCTGAAACACATGCATTTGAAAGCACGATGGCCTCATTTTTAAAACCAAAGAAGTTTTTGATTTTTTCTCCTAGAATATTCAAATAGGCTCTTTCTTTGGAAAAGGAATTGTTTTTATCCAAAACATCAATGTTCCCCTTAGTGGTCGAAACAACAAGGCCAACTGTAGGCGTTAATTCAAGATTCGATTTCGAAATAACGTCACTTAAAGAGACCAATAACATTTGTTCAAGTTGAGTATGTTTTTCTTCGGAATTTAGCTTGGAATATTTTTTTTCAAGGATTTTTTTATCAATTCGTGAAGAAAAAAAGGGCTGTGGCAAAATTGTTTTGTCGACCGTTAAACTAAGCCCAGAAACCTCATCGGCAATTTGAGTAATGGCAGATTTGCTGTCAAAACCAAAAGTAGAAACGATATTGTTATGAGAGAGGTATACCTTATTCATTCAACAGGCCGACTTTTATTTTCCATTCTTTGAAAAACTTGGGCATTTCCAAGGAAAGTTCCCCTAGCAATTCAACAAACACCTGCACTGTTTCTCCTGTACAGACTACATTACCTTCAGGATTCAAAATCTCATATTTGAACACCATTTTCGCTGCGGCTGAATTGACATAGGTCGTTTTGATTTTGGCAACATCACCATAGTGTAAAGGCAATTTATGCTCACAGGTTGACTTAACGATAGGGGTGCTGAAATTATATTTTTTCTGGTCAAGGTATGATATGCCATGGTGACGCCCAAAGGCCTCCCTACCATCTTCGAAGTACTGAATATAATTACCGTGCCATACAATACCCAGCGGATCACATTCCGTAAAGCGAACACGAACGTCACTGGTAAAACTTATTTCCTTCTTCATCTATACCGCATTTTTTCTATTGTAGTAGACTATCGATACTACTACGGTTGCAACAAAAAACAAAAGTAATAATGTAATTTCAGGTAGTAGTTCACTCAAACCAACATTTCTTAGAAAAACATCATAAAAGGCGTTTAGCCCCCAATTCATAGGCGATAAATTCGATAATGCCTGCATAAATTTTGGCATTGCGAAAACTGGAACCCAGACCCCGCCGATAGCGGCGAGAATAACAACAAAGGTAGCACCGAAAGGAGCGGATTGTTCTTGACTTTTAGCGATAGTACCAATAAGCAATCCTAAACCTACAGCCGCGAGACCGGCGAATAAAGCAACTAGAAATAATAGGGGTAACCTACCGGAAACATCCAATGTTGGTAATCCCAGGAAAGGGAACAAATAGATGCCGACCAATAACATCAATGCAAATTGAATCAAAGCAACTACCAGAAATATCAGTGCCTTACCACCTAATACTGTTGCATATGAAACCGGATGTGTTCTTAAGCGCACAAAAGTGCCTTGGTTTTTCTCATTCACCATATTTATTGAAAGTGGAAGAATGATAAAAAAGATGGCAAAAAGAGTCCAAGCGGGAATATTATGCTGTGTAGAGTTTGGAATCAATGCATCTTCACCGGCATTCGGAATGATTTCCTTAAAGCTAATAAAGCTTTCTGTATCGAAAATTTTTTCGTCAGGGTCGTCCGTTATTTCCTGCTGAAATGCCTTGTAGATTGTTTGTGTTTCGATTTTTGAAACCATCTGGTCAATACCGCTTTTGATTGAATTTCGAAAAGAAAACTGTGTGGCTGGGTCAAAATATAATTTCACTTCTTTGGTTGCCAGTCTACTCTTTTTTCTAGGAATCGAATCTTCAATAGCACCGAATTGAGCCAAAATTCCATTTACATTTTCAGATACTTTTTTGTTTAAATCCTTAGATAGATTTTCAGGTATGACAATAGCCAATTGGTATTTGCCATTTTGTATCAATTCTTGAACAAGCTCTTGGTTTGAATGTTCTGATAGTTCAAACATATCTGAAGACCTTAGATTATCCAAAATGCTCTGGGATACCTCTCCTTTGTCATTATCAACCAAAATAATGGGAATCTTATTCTGTTTTATGGTTTTGAAGGTGTTGTCTTGAATAAGTGTGATAGTAATAACTAGAAGTAGGGGCATCAAGAACAAAACGGCCAGCCCCCCAATATCGCGGGTCAGGAGCAAGAATTCTTTATGTGCACTAGCCAATAGTTTACGCATGATCACGAAGGGCTTTACCGGTTTTGGCCAAAAAGACATCTTCCAAGTGGCGCGCTTCCTTTTGCTGGTCAATAAGTGCTTTTGGTTCACCTTGACAAACGATACTACCGTAATCGATTATCGCAACACGATGACAGAATTCTTCAGCCTCATTTAGATGATGAGAGGTATAGATGATAGTTGTGCCCTGCTGATTCAATTGCTTCAAATGAGTAATAATTACGTTTCTCGATTGTACGTCAACACCCACAGTGGGTTCGTCCAAAAACAAAACTTTGGGGCCGTGAAGTATTCCCGCAATTAGGTTAATGCGCCTTTTCATTCCTCCTGAAAAGGTTTTTATTTTCTTATTCGCGAATTCTGTAAGTCCAAGTGTTTCCAAATGATCTTGAATATCATTTTTCAAATCTGATTTATCAAGGCCATACATACTTCCGAAGTATATTAAATTTTCAACTGCTGATAAAGAGGGGTAAAGAGCATATTCTTGAGGTACGGTTCCTATGAGTTGCTTTAATTCTTTTTCATGGTCTTTGTAATTCAAACCGTTAATTTCGAAATTTCCCGAGGTCGGTTTTATGAGTGAACTTAACATTGAAATCAATGTTGTTTTGCCCGCACCATTCGGCCCTAACAATCCGAAGATTTCACCTTCGTTAATGCTCAAATCCAAGTTGGATACCGAAAAATTTTCAGCATCCTTGTACTTTTTTGCAAGTTGGTTGATTTGAATCATAGGCTTGCTAAATCCCCGGAAGGGTGACTTTTTTGACAATTTAAACTGCCTTCTTCAAAGTCTTGAAAAAGACTTCTTCTCTTTTTGCAATTGCATCCAATTGGTCGGCAATAAGATTATATCCATCGCTTTCCGCGCTCCTGTTTTTATATATTCTGGAAGCGTCTACAGCGAAATCGCGCCATTGGTCACCAATTTCCGTCATTTCTTTTGAAAGGGTCAAGAGCTTATCATTGCTCAATAACTTTCCTGCTTCTTGTAGAAATGCCGCGTAGATATAACGGAAGCCTCCACCACCTGTGCCGATTTCTTCTTGCATTCTTACTATTTGCCCCAAATAATGATTCGTTCTTTTCGGTCCGATCGATTTAGGCCATTTTCGAATGTTCTTTGCAACCCACTTCATTGCCTTTACACCTACCACAGGTACGGGGGCGGTCATATCACGACAGGTTTGCTTGATGCCCTTTACAATGGCTTTTTCAAGCTCTAATTTTTCTGGAAATAGGGTAGGGTAATAAATGTGCCCTTTTGGCGCAAATGCACCTTTTGCGAAACGAACTTTCTCCAGTTGATTTTCCGTGAGGGTGGTCACGTTTTCCATTACGGGGTCGCTGATAAGGTAGTCCCCATCTTTCTTACCGTAAACCACCATATTATGGGCATTAAAATGAAAGCGGTACTCATCAGGAAAATAGATGAGATTATAAACCCCAACCTGAAGGCCAACAGGGTTGTTGTTTTTTAAGTTTTCATCCAACCTTGCTTTGGCGACTTTCGGGTTCTTGAACTTTTCCCTTTTTACTTTGACTCCTACTCTTTTTGCAAAACGATTGAATATTAAACCTGGTATGACCCGATAGGTAAAAACTGGAGCATGGTCAACCTTTATGAATGGCAGATAGCTAAACAATAAGCCTGAGCCTATGCCAAAAACCATGGGCTCACTTATTTCAAATCCGTTGTGCTTCATCAAGTTGGAAACCACACCATTTTCACAATGGGCAGATTGTTTGTGTGAAAAGTCTATCTCCATGTTCTATGCTTTGATATTTTGCAAGTCTTCAACTGATATGTCAAAAACCTCGGCATATTTCTCTAATGTTTTTTGGGGAAGTTTTTTGAAAACAGAAGGCTTGAAGTGTCTTTTTACGCGCCACTTCCATATACCTACATAGCTTGCCAAAATAGGCAAATCCATTTTGTTCAATTCCATATAGTATTCCAAGGGGCTGCTTTCCTCTTTCAAAACCTTTTCTTTCGCTACAGCAACGCGCTCTTCAATTTGTTTGATGGCATTGTCGAGTGCAATGGTTTTAGGGTTCCAACCGGTACTCAATTCGGTAACATATTCCCCATTCTCATCCACTGCATAAACCATATCCTTGATATTAGCGGTCTCTAGTTTGCTCTCGTCTTGGGGTACCTCACTTTTTTTCATAGTGGTACTTCATGAATTAAGAAGTTAAAGGTACAATCTACAACTAAATCGTCATTTCTAAAAGTGGTAGAGGTTATCGTGCACATACTCATTTCATCAGTGTCGTATCTTGATACCAATGTTGCTTTTGTAATTAATTTGTCACCTAATTTTGGCAAAAGAAAGAGCTCGGCCTTTTTGATGGCACTGATATACCCGACTACTTTGTTGCCGGCGCCTTTCAAATCATCATCATCAAAAAAGTCTTGCCCTGTAATAGTGGAGCATGTTTGAGCGGCAAGTTCAATTAACCCACCTTCAGTAAATTCTCCCTTTGAATTGGTAAAGATGTTGTCTTCAGTAACCTTGAAATGGGTTTCAACAGATTTACCCCCTAAAAATGGGGTTATGCACTTCATTAACATAGGTGACCTGTGGGGAAGAAAATTCTCGATTTCGATATTGTAACGAGGCTTCCGCATTATTTTGCCAATACTGTTTTCATTTCACTACGTGCCACCACCTTTCCCTTGCATTCTACTTGGGCTTCTACTAGGGTTACACCCATAATGTCATGTAATATCTGAACCGTAGTCTTCAATTCATGGGAAATTTCTGGAATCTCGAAAACCTCTGCGGTTTTAATCACACCAATGTATCCTGTGGGAGCTGGTTTTTGTGCGAGATAGAATTTATACCCTGTGTGTAAGGCAATGGTCTGGGCCATATTTTCAATAAGGCCTGGTGCTGAAAAGTGATTTTCAGTGGTCAATATATTGTTCTTGGGAATTTTAAAACCCGATACGAGCTTTTTTTCGGAATAGTGAAGTAGCTTGTCTACCATGACAAAAGGTTTTCTTTGAGGAATCAATCCTAATAAAAAACTTTCGTCGGCAATCTCACTTTCCAATAAGTTCATTTAGCATACGGTTAGGTAGGTGTACATGTAAGAAAAGCGTGCACTTTCTGGAACGTGCAACAAGATTTTATCACCCTTTTTTAACCGACCAGATGCAATCAGTTCTTCCAGCATTACATAAATGGAAGCAGCACCTATATTTCCGATATGCTCCAGATTTAAAAACCATTTATCCCAAGGCATCTCAACACCTTGTTCTTTCATTTCATCGTAGAGTCCTTGTTTGAAATAGTATGATGAAATGTGAGGTAAATAGTAATCTACATCGTCAGGGCCAATACCGTGCTTTTCATACGTTTGTTTTAAACTGCTGACTCCTTTGATCAAAATATTTTCACCTAATAGTCTAGTATCTTGTTTCATGGCAAACAAAGATTTCTTGCCCCACTCCTCCGCTGGGAATTCACTCCAGGGAGCTAAGTGGCCATCAACTTCTTTGTCAGCGCCGGCATACATGCAGGTTTCCATTTCATTGGCATAAGAATAGCCATCCATCCACTCGATTTTTAGCGGCACATCACCTTTGGGCTCGCTTTCCAATAAAACAGCTCCAGCTCCATCGGAAAGCATCCAACGTAAAAATTCTTTATTGAATGCTAGAATCGGACTCTCTTCCAATTCTTTCAAGTGATCCACTTCATTTGCAAATACGTCAGCCTTCATCCATGAGGATGTTCTTTCTGAGCCGGCACAGGCAGCATTATTAACTTGACCTGTCTTGACAGAAAGAAATCCATATTTCAAAGCACTCATTCCTGAGCAACAGGCTCCGGAAGGTGAATTGATCTCTATGTTTCTGTTTTTCAAAAACCCATGTACCATGGCCGCGTGGGAAGGTAAAATTTGATCTGGGCTTGAAGTGCCACAAGATAGTAGTTCAATATCGTCTTTGGTAAATTCAGAATCGCATAATTGTAAGATAGCCTCGGCCGTGAGTTGAGCATTATTGTGGGTTACATTACCATTGTTGTCAATAGCATAGTACCTTTGCTTTATCTTATTATTTCGTAGAACAATTCTTCTTGCTTTCGAGACCTGCCCATTGATGATACCTAGCTTCTCTTCCATTTGCTCGTTGTCGACGGGCTCATTGGGCATGAACTTTGATATTCTCGTAATATATACGTCCTTCATTACTACTCCTTTAGAAGCACACCGGAATAATATTCCTTATCCTTCTTTCTTTTATGTGTGGTTGGCAAATAAGTCAGCAAAAATACAATAAAAACTATCGGTGCTATGACCCATATTGCAAATTTCAAATAAAATTTGAACAATGCGATCCATTTCAAACGAGAAGGATGACCCGGTCCTCCTTTCTCGATAAGGAGATTTGCCCACTTAGAAAAGACAATGTTACCTCTTTCGTCCGTCTTAATCAAATAAGGGTTTATCTTAACTGCTTCCAAGGATAATAAATCACGCTGTAAATTTGTAAAATTATTGGCCCTCAGGGCTTCTCCAATTGGTTTTCCGAATTTAGAGGCATTGGATATTTCATTTTCAGAAACTCCCGGTTTAGGAAAAATACCCCACATACGGTCTTTTTTTCCGGAAAACATCCAATGCTCAATGGTAATAACACTAATATGATTGATATGACGATCTACCAAGGCAATATGCCCTACTAATTTGGCCTTATTTTCTAACAATAGACGTTTTACCTTTTCTTGTGCCTGAATCCACATATTGCGACAAGCAACGATGGTAACTACCGGCGTGTCCTCTAGGAGTTTTTTGGCCACTTCTGATTTTAGAAAAGAATTAATTGCTGGTGATGGCGTGAGAAACCAAACTTGATACCCCAATAGGATCAAATCATATTTCTTATTAAGAATTTCTGGTTTTGGGGGATTTATTTCAGAAGGAATTTGAAGAAAAGATTCAGGAAAAGAATCATAAAACCTATCCTTTGTCCAAGGAAAAGGAAAGGGCTCTTCAAGGGTTATTCTATGGTACGAAATGTTAATTTTACTTTCTCCAAGGGTGGATGTTATGTTTTCGAGAATATCGAACATTTGACCACTTTGGGTGTAATAAATTACTAAGACTTCCTTCATATGTTTTCTCTATCGCCCCAAAAATCGAAATAATTAAACCATTGTAGCGGGTATTTCTTTAAAATCCACTCCATACTTTCAGTGTATTGCTTCAACAATCCTTGCGCATCACGTGATTTGAATTGGGCCGTTCGCGCATATAGGTCATAATGTCTTTTTTGACCTTTCATAAAATACACGAACAATACGGGCATATTCAAACGAGATGCCAATAAATAGGGCCCAATTGGAAAGCTTGTCTCCTTTCCTAAAAAAACTTCCTTTAAAACCTTACCACCGGGCATATAGCGATCTCCCGTAAAAACAACCAATCCACCTTCATCGATTGCCTTATGTATTTCGAAAATATGAGACATGTCTTCTTTGACAACAATAAATTTCAAATGCGACTTTACCGAAATACGATCCATGTATTCTTGTATATTCTGATGTTCGGCCATTGTTGTAACCATACTAATTTTAGAAATGGAATAGCGGTCTTCCAAGAAATAATGGGAAATCTCAAAATTGCCAACATGACCGCTAATTAGAATACCACCTTGATTTTTCTGTAATAGATGATCGATATGTTCGATGCCATCATGTGTATAGGTAAACTTGTCTCTCAAGCCAGTGGATATTGCTACTTTGTCAGTCAATGTTTGTCCAAAGGTGTAGTAGCTTTTGTATATACTCAAGACGCTTTTCCACCTTGAATACTCATGTCTTTTTCGAAAATAGTTGTAAGTATCCCTATTGCTTCTTGGCGAGAACAAGACGTAATAGAAGATTACTATATGAAGGATAAAATAGGCTGATGAAATACCAAATGTCTTGAGGAAGAAGATATATATTTTATAACCTAAAAGAGTACCTCTTGATTTTCCTTCCCATTCCGCTGCCATTCTCAGATTTTATTGGCGCAAATTAGCTTAATTTTTGTTCTATCAGATCATAGAAATCTTTGAGAGTAATTACATTGACAAAGTCTTCGCCTACTAATTTGACACCAAAATTACTTTCAACAGCAACCACCAAGTCAACAAAGTCTAAGCTATCAAGACCAAGTGTGTCTTTAAGATTTGCTCCTGGAGCTATAGTTTCTTCCTCTACCTCGAATTCATCGACGAGAAAATCGTCGATTTTTTCTATAATAACCTCTTTAGTCATCATCACTTTCTTTGGCTAACTTTTTTACGATTAAAGCGGAATTGGTGCCGCCAAAACCGAATGAATTCGACAAAAATACATCAATTTTTTTATTTAATGTTTTGGATATGAGGTTTAACTTTTCAGAATCTTCATCCGGATTTTCGAGATTGATATTAGGTGCCACAAAGGAATTTTGCATCATTAGCATGGAATAGATGACTTCGCTTGCACCTGCCATCCAACATTCATGACCGGTCATTGATTTAGTTGAGCTTACTGGCGGATTCGTTTTTCCAAATACTTCAAAAATCGCTTTGGCTTCATTTGCATCACCAACAGGAGTCGAAGTCGCGTGTGCATTTACATAGTCGATGGCTTCAGCAGCGATTCCCGCATCTTCCAACGCACGGCGCATAGCCCGCGACGGACCATCAACATTTGGCGTTGAAATATGATCCCCGTTTGAGGAAAAACCATACCCTATAACTTCTGCCAAAATAGAAGCTCCACGATTTACGGCAGACTCGTAACTTTCCAGAATAAGTGTTGCACCACCACCACTCGGCACTAAACCGTTTCTAGCAGTATCAAAAGGACGGGATACCTTTGAAGGGTCGGAACCGCCGGTTGCAAATACCCCCAGACCATCAAAACTGCTCATTGCTATTTCATTGATTTCTTGTGCCCCGCCAGCAATAATACAATCTTGTAATCCACCTTTAATAAGGTGATAGGCCATTCCAATGGAATGAGACCCGCTTGCACACGCGGCACTGATCGTAAAATTAACCCCTTTCAACTTAAAAATTGTGGACAGGTTCATGGTTACTGTAGAGTTCATGGCTTTGAAAATAGCTCCAGAACCAACCAGTGTAGTGTCATTCTTCTCTCGAATTTTATCTACCGATTCGACCGTGGATTTAGCAGTACTATCATTCCCATAAATAATTCCGACTTCGTGGGTTTCTAGAAAGCTCTGATCGATTTTAGCGTTTTCGAGAGCCTCTTTGGTAGCTTTATATGCATAAGTGGCCTCTTCGCCTAAACTTATTCGTTGTCTTCGAGATAAAAAAGGTTTTAAATCAGGCATTTCAACCATACCCGTAAATGCGGAGCGATAGCCAAAATTAATTCGGTTTTGGTCAAAAACGATACCCGATTTGCCATTATATAAAGAGTTTTTTGCTTCCTCTAGGTTTTTACCTATGCAAGAATATATCCCCATTCCTGTAATAACCACTCTTCTCATTGCTCCTTAGTCATTTAAGAATAAATACCCCCGTTGATATTAATGGTCTCACCTGTAATATAAGATGATTTTTTGGAGACTAAAAAGGAAACTACATGAGCCACTTCCTCTGCTTCACCAAATCTATTTGCCGGAATCATTCTTTTCAATTCTTTTTCATCAAGTTCGCTGGTCATATCTGTTTTTATAAACCCAGGTGCAACTGCATTGACCGTAACATTTCTTTTTGCAACTTCTTGTGCTAAGGCTTTGGTCGCTGCAATGACTGCTCCTTTTGCCGCAGAATAATTAGTTTGACCAGGAGTACCCTTTAAGCCTGAAACGGATACCATGTTAACGATACGGCCATATTTATTGACTAAAAGTTTTTGAATGAAGTGATTGGTGACATTAAAGAACCCGTTAAGGCTGGTATTGATGACATCGGACCAATCTTCCGGTTTCATCCACATGAAAAGTCCGTCTTTTGTAATACCGGCGTTGTTCACAATGACTTCTACAATAGCATCAGGATTATCTTCTTCCCATTCAGTAAGAGTCGATTTCACCGCTTCCGCATCCGTCACATTGAATTGAATGATTTCTGCAGACCCACCAGCTTCCACAACATGTTTCAAAGTTTCTAAAGCCGCATCCTTATTATTATTGTAATTGATAAGAAGGTGGTAGTTGTGGTCTATCGCCAACTGAATACATACTGCCCTGCCTATGCCTCTTGAACCTCCTGTAATGAGTGCACACTTTTTAATTTCTTTGGTCTCTGCCATGTAGATTTGGTATTGAAGAAATTTAGTTCTTCACAAACGGCTCCGCGTTCTGAAACCATTTGTTACCTAAAAGTTCTCCTTTTTCATTAAAAAAGCCCCAACCTTTTTTAGATTTGAGTCTTGCCATGCCTCCTACGAAGCCCTTGTCATTATTACCTGCTATAAAAGCAAGTCCGGCAGTAATATCATATTCCATTGGAATTATCAAATTACCTGATGTATCTATAAAACCCCATTGTTTTTCTTTGACGGGAGCCAGACCATTATCAGCAAAAACCTCAGCATCACGATATTGAAAATCGATTACGGTCTCTCCTTTTGCGTTAATAAAACCCCAGGTTTTTCCATTGGCCACTGGTGCCATGCCTTTTGAAAATGCCCTTGCCTTGTCGAATTTAGGCTCAATCACCCATTCACCTTTGGAATTGACGAATCCGGTTTTTTTATTCTTTCTGGCATAGGTCAATCCAGAGTCACCATTGAAATTCCAAACCTTGTCGGCGCCATCTATTGGATTGAAAGTTCCATTATGAACAATACCAAAAACACCTCCTTTTTTTCCAAAAACACCCGACGCGTTGTACGTATTTCCAATTTCCTCGTATTCAACAGGTATGATAACTTTTCCTGATTTGTCTATCATGCCCCAAAGGTTGTTTTGGACAACTTTGGCATGACCGTTTCTGAATTTTTTGATGTCTTTATAGGTAGGTTTTAAAATAACCTTTCCGTCAGAGCCTATCAATCCTATCTTCTCGCCTTGACGAATGAATGCCACCCCATCGTTAAAATCAAAATATTTTTCGGATGCCGGAACTTCAAGAGTTTTCCCAGAACCATCAATATAGCTCCATTGATCATCTTTAAGGACAAGGGCATATCCCGAATTAAAGTATTTTACTTTGTCGTAATCGGGCTGTACGGCCCATTTACCCGAAGTGTCGATAAAACCCCATTTTTTATCCTGCTCAACTGCGGCCAACCCTTCTGAAAAACTTTTTGCTTTCGAAAATTGAGGCTCGATGACATAAGTTCCACTTTTGTTGATATAACCGAACTTTCCGTCTTCCCTAACCAAAGCCAGTTCTTGGGCCATAGCTGAAAAAGTGACTAAAAACACTACCAGAAATGATATGAACAATCTTCTCATGATTTTTTATTTTGATGGTTAATAATATAGTTCTTTACTTCATTTACAAATGGATACATCACTGGATCCTCTTTGAATGGGGGAACTATTTTACGTACCTCATCGTACATTTTTTTTGTTTTTGAAGACACTTTGTCCTTCATTCCAAGATATTCAATGGCTTGAACAATGGTAATCATTTCAATGGCCATTACCTCAAAGGCATTTTCAATGACTTTTTTAGTAATCAGGGCGGCATTGGTACCCATACTTACAATATCTTGATTGTCATTATTGTTGGGGATGCTATGTACGTACATCGGATTCGATAACATCTGATTTTCCGCTGTCGTGGAGGTCGCTGTGAACTGAACGCCCTGCATACCGAAATTCAAGCCCAAGGTACCCAAATTTACGAAAGGCGGAAGAATATCGTTTAATTTTGAATTCATTAAATAATTCAGTTGTCTCTCGGCTAACATACTCATTTTGGTGACAACGATTTTAAGCTTGTCCATTTCCAGTGAGACATAGTCCCCGTGAAAGTTGCCACCATGGTAAACATGCTTCTTTTTTACGTCAACAATGGGGTTGTCGTTTGCAGAATTCACTTCCTCGATAAGTATACGCTCAACATCATTTAAAGTATCTAAAATGGGCCCTAGAATTTGAGGCACACAGCGTAGCGAATAATATTCCTGTACCTTTTCTTCAAAAACCTCTACATCCTTGTTGTCGGTGTAGAGATGATGTGCGCGTTTTCTGGTCAAGCTACTGTCTCTAAGATGACTGCGCATCGAGCGGGCAATTTCACGTTGCCCTTGGTGTTTTTTTGTTAGGTTAAGCTCAAATGATAAGTGGTCGTCATAGGCTTCTACTATTTCGTTAATGGCTGAAGAACAAGCAATCATCCATTCTAACAATCTTCTTGTATAAATTGTATTTACCACTCCAATACCGGTCATGACCGATGTGCCGTTAATCAATGCGAGGCCTTCTCGTAATTCAACAGCAATAGGTTGTATGCCTTCTAACTCAAAAACATCTTTTGTAGGTTGACGTTTTCCGTTATAAAAAACCTCACCTTCACCAATGAGCACCAATGCCAAGTGCGCCAACTGAACCAAATCACCACTAGCGCCTACCCCGCCATGCTCATAAATCAAAGGGGTGATGTTTTTATTTATCAAGGAGGTCATTACCTCAATGACCGACCTATGCACCCCTGAATTGCCCAAACTCAACGTGTTCAAGCGCGCCAACATGGCTGCCCTTACATATTTTGGGGGAATCGGATTTCCTGAACCAGAGGCATGACTGCGAATAAGATTGTATTGTAGTTGAATGGTTTCAGAGTCTTTAATCTTGTATTGGGCCATCGGTCCAAAACCCGTATTGACACCATAAATGACCTTGTTTTTTGAAAATTCTTTTAGAAATTTAAAACTCTCCTCAACTGTATTATAGACGGCCTTGTCAACTGATATTGGTTCATCTTCAAAAATGATACTGTAAAAATCCGCTATTCCTAACTTTCCTTTTAATTCTGGCATCTAGGGTTGGTTCTATGGGCTATAAGTAATACTTTTAACTAAAATAGGTAATTCGGTTTGCAAATTTATAATAATTAGCGATTCAATATTTGATTTCAGTTATGAATAATGAAAATGTTGATGTTCTCATAATTGGTGCGGGCCCTTCGGGAAGTGTTGCCGCAGCATATCTACATGAAAAGGGATATTCTATCAAGGTTGTCGAAAAAAATAAATTTCCAAGATTTGTTATTGGCGAAAGTCTCATACCCAGATGTATGGAACATTTTGAAGCGGTCGGCCTTGTTGATTGTCTTAAAAAAAAGGGTTTCGAGGTTAAGGAAGGGGCGCGTTTCATGCAGGGTGATGTGGTCTGTGAATTTGATTTCAGTAAAAAGTACACGGACGGATGGAATTGGACTTGGCAGGTGCCAAGGGCCGATTTCGACAAAACTTTGACCGATGAACTAGAGCTAAGAGGTGTTGATGTCGATTTTGAAAAGGAAGTAGTTGCGGTTGAATTCTCTGAAAGTGGAACATCATTGACAACTATAAAAAATTCACTGGGAGAACTAAGTGGAGTAACTGCTAAGTATATCATCGATTCAAGTGGATTTGGCAGAGTACTTCCAAGATTACTTGATTTGGATAAGCCTTCTGAGATTCCGAAACACTCGTCCATATTTACCCATGTAAAAGATGTTAGAAGACCGGATGGTTGGGATGGTCATCGAATCACATTTGATATTGTCAGCACGTCAACTTGGTTATGGGTTATTCCTTTTTCAAATGGCTTTACAAGTATTGGTTATGTTGGCCCAACAGAATATCTGGAGTCTTTTGAAGGTACTAATGAAGAACGACTTCGAAAAATGATGCAACTTTCCGATTATTATATAGATCGGTTCAAAGATTTACCCTATGAATTCGAGCCTAGAATGATTAAGAATATTGCCAAGTCAGTTAAAAAACTTTACGGAAAAGGATTTGTACTTACAGGAAATAGTGCGGAGTTCTTAGACCCTGTTTTTTCGTCGGGCGTCACTTTTGCAACTGAATCGGCGTACTTAGCAGCAAAACTTATTGACAGAGAGTTTCAAAATAGAAAAGTAGATTGGGAAGAAGATTACAAACAATACATTTTGGATGGCGTTACCGTTTTTTCGACCTATGTGAAGGAATGGTATACGGGTAACCTTCAAAAGATATTTTTCAGCAAAACCCAAAATGCGGAAATCAAGAGCCAAATATGTGCAGTTCTGGCAGGTTATGTTTGGGATCAAAGCAATCCATTTGTGAAGAACCACCATCGGTTGGTTAAGGCCTTGGCCCATTTGACCGATATAGAGAATGAAACGGTAGGTTAGAAGTAGGCGATTATTTCTTCAATAACGCTTTTCTGCTAAAATGTTTTGAAGCGGCTTCACCAAGATTTCCGTAAGCGGTTCGTATTCTTTCAAATTCGTCAGCATTAGCAATTCCTCGAACGTCGGTTTTGACCGCGTATAAAATATTTTCAGGAGCTTCCGTCTCATAAATGGAAATAAGAACACCAATTTCGCCTTCTTCAACATAGAAGAAATCATCATATCCGCCCGCTATGGAAATTGTCTGTACTGTCATAGTGTACCCTGTACTGGTAATATTCTTGGCTACCGTGACTTGGCGATTGTCCACTCTAAAATTATTGAATCGCTGAATGAATGTAGGCTCATATAGCTTGGACCTGTTTTCAAACCATAGTTTTTTGAACAGTTCTCCCGATCCATTTTCCTTTTGCTCACGTTTTTCATATTGTTTTTGAAGAAACGACTGCTCTGATTCACTACGTGAAACTTGGAGGTCCGAAGCATAGTCGAAAACCAAGTTGTATCGTTGAACCCCTGAAATATTTTCTATAGCTCCAGAAACTACCTCGAAATGTTGCGCTTGCAGAAAAAAGCCACATAAAAAAAACAAAAGGTATGTCGGTAGTTTGGTCATTGGAATTTAAACAGTCTGTGAAAATAAAAAAAACGATCGACAATTGTCAATCGTTTTTCACAAATTTTTGAACGAAAAAAACCCAATTCAGAAGGCCTTCTTTAAAATCAATTTGGCAAAGGACTTACCGGTTTTTGCATAGCCTTCACCAACTCTACTTTCATTGCTGTAATTGTTGCCCCACTGATCACCTGGGGCGTTCTTAGAGCTCACTTCCAACAAGATTTTTTCTTTATTGGCAGTTTCTACGAATTTCAGGTTGGTAGTTACCTTAGCGGGTTGCTTCATAATGCCAGCATCCCACCCCGGATATAGCCAAGCCGTTTCTACAATTAATGTATATTTTGTGTCGGAGAGGTCTTCTGCAAAATACATGTCCTTATCTTTCCCAAGATATTTGTTCATGAGCTCAAGAAATTTAGGATTCCAAATTAATTCTCTACTTGAATTCCATGCCTTTTCCCATGTTTTTCCTTTTCCTCTCGCCTTTTTTTCTAAATCACCAGAACGTTTGGCCACATATTCCTCATTGGTAAAATTTTCTTTCATCAATTTCATGCCGCTATAGTCAAATTCGACATTGACTTCCTTTTGACCAGCTATAAAATCAAAGTCACCTTGCTCTATCTTTATTTTTTGAGCATAAATGGATGTGCAGGTAATTGCTAAAATCAGTGTAAAAAACTTTTTCATTTTTTTAATATTAAGGTTATATTTTCAATTTATGTTCTTTTCCGAACTTAGTTAACAGCATGTACCTAAAATTAATCCTCAACAGCAGCAAAAACCATTTGCCGAAACTTCCAACGGGTTTGATCTCCCGTATTTCCTTGTGTTTGTTTCATGAGAACTCCGATTATTTTTTCTTTCGGATCAGCATAATACTGTGTGTTAAAATAACCTCCCCAGTCGAAAGTGCCAACACCACCTTCACCTCCAGCATCTTGTCCCTCGTTTGTAACCACACCAAAGGCCAATCCGTAATGTTTTCTGCCTTCACCGAATTTGTCACCGGTTTGATTGCCCATGATACTTTGTACCGTTGTTCTGCTAAGAATGCGATTTCCATTTAACTTTCCGTTGTTGAGGTACATTTGAAGAAAAGTCGCATAATCTTTTGCGGTACTTGATAAGCCCGCACCACCTGAGAAAAAGCGTTTGGCGCCTTTCTTCGGATATTCGGTGTCATAAAAGGTGACAGGGTAATTTTTCCATTGCCCGTCCTTTTTATGTTGTACGGCCACTAAGCGATTGTGTTTTTCCTTTGGAAGATAGAACCAGGTATCGTTCATGCCCAATGGGTCAAAAATACGCTTACGAAGAAATTCGTCAAAGGGCATTCCGGAAACTACCTCAATGAAATAGCCCAACACGTCAAGCCCCTCACTGTAGGTAAATTTATCCCCAGGATTATGATGTAGCGGTAACTTTGCCAATTTTTTTACACTTTCTTCTATCGGAATATTTTCCGTGGTAAAAAGATCTGTAATTCCGGCCTTGGCATATATTTTTTTAAAGCGGTCGTCGCCATCAATGACTCCGTATCCAATACCTGAAGTGTGTGTTATTAAGTCTCTTATAGTGATTTGGTCCTCTGCCGGCTTTGTCGTGTAGGTTGAATCGTTTTCATTGAACGTATCCAGAATTTGGGCCTCTCCGAATTCCGGAATGAATTGAGAAATTGGGTCATCCAAACGAAATTTACCTTCCTCCCAAAGTATCATAACAGCCGTGGAGGTTATCGCCTTTGTC
Source organism: uncultured Maribacter sp. (assembly GCA_964614665.1). Taxonomy (GTDB): domain Bacteria; phylum Bacteroidota; class Bacteroidia; order Flavobacteriales; family Flavobacteriaceae; genus Maribacter_C. The sequence goes on along the minus strand of CAZTLZ010000001.1, from coordinate 29,356 downwards.
TGAGAGGCAATTCTAAAAATAGCATTCTTGTCGAGTTGATCTCCTTTTTCATTGGCAGCACCATGAGCCATGTGATATACTATTTTTCCGTTTCGGGCAATCAAAGCAACAACACCTGGAACTTGATTATCTTTAACAGCTGACTGTAACATAGCGTCGATTTTGTTTAGTCGATTATTCGACATGCCAACACTTTCAGGAGCCGTTTCTTCAAGAATGTCATTATTTTGTCCTGAAATTGGCAAGCAAATAAAAAGCACGAACAGGTAAGTAAGTATTTTCATAATATAATCTTTTGGTTGATAGCTAAATCAAAAAGCAGGTTAAGTTATCTATTTTAACTCGGAAAATGGTGATTTTTAGGGGACATTTCTAATTATAATTTCTCAACACGGGAATTTAGATTTAAACTTGGAAAAACTAACACATTAAAAAATTCTGCATGACTGAAAAAGAGAAAATGACTGCGGGAATGCCATACAACCCTCTTGATAATGAGCTGGTTGTAGGACGCCTAAGAGCCCGTAGGCTGGTAAAGGAAATAGGAGAGATACCTATGGATAAGGAAAGGCAACGTAGGCATCTCTTCAAAGAACTTTTAGGCACTACAAGCAAACGATTTTATATCGAAAACCCTTTTCAATGCGATTATGGGTATAATATTCACTGGGGAGAAAATGCATATGCTAACTTCGGTTGCATTATTTTAGATTGTGCACCAGTGCACATCGGCAAGAATGTAATGTTGGCCCCTAGAGTGCAAATTTTAACCGCCAACCATCCTCTGGAATTTAAAGCACGGAATTCAGGAATCGAATTTGCAGAATCGGTTCACATTGGAGACAATGTTTGGGTCGGTGCGGGGGCCATTATCAACCCCGGAGTAACCATCGGTAATAACAGTGTCATTGGTTCTGGAAGTATTGTAACCAAAAATATTCCTGAAAATGTAGTAGCGGTTGGTAATCCATGTCGGATTCTTCGAAGAATAGAAAATTAGTTTTTTCGCTCTACTTAAATTAAAACTGCATTGAAATGCCTAAAGAGCCAGGTCCAAAATTGAGATTCCAACTTAATTTTTTTGAGTGGTTGTTATACTTTTCATCGTATTTCTTATCAAGATACCGGTCAATAGTCTCCACGGTAAGAATACTTATGGCAACACTCAATACTACATCGGACAACCAATGCTTACCCTCCCACAATCTTGAAATTCCCGGTATGGCTCCTAAAGTATAAATACCACTTTTTACCCAGATGCTTTTAAACTGTTTGGCTATTGCGTGGGCATTGGTCATTGCCAAAATTGCATGACCAGAAGGAAAGGAATGAAAATTTTTGTCTCCCGCCCAAAGTGGATTAAAAGTATCTTTCGATAGACCGGATAAGGGTCTCGCCCTGCCAAATGCCGATTTCATCACTTGCTGTAATAGACCTGCAGTAGTGGCTGAAGAAATGAGAAGAACGCCCGTACGGCGAAGTTTTTCGTTTTTTGAGATTAGACCAACTGCATAAACGCCACCTGTAATCATATAATTATTGGCAGGACTCCCATATTCAAAACCATAATCGCGAATTACTTGAGGTATATCTTCTTTAATATCCTCTGCATATCTATTTACCGAATCATCGAATAGGTAGGCTACCCCGGTGCCTACAACTGTAACACCAAAATCGCCCCACTGATCACCTCTCCAGTGAAAAGGTCTTGAGTAGGCATGGCCCATTCCTGAGAAAACATTGCCCATATCATATTTGAACATTGCCCAACGTGTTTCCGAATGGTCAAGGGATGAATCTTGACTGTGCAGATGCATAAACGTTGTAAATAACAGAAATGCCAGTAACTTTTTCATCCGAAGAACAATATGATGATTCGTTTTTTATTAAACGTCATTTTCGATTAAAAATTCTAAGGTAGTGATCCTAATGAAAATGGTTTAGCAAATTAGGATGATGGGCTATTTCAAAAAATGGGTCAATTTATAGTTCTGCCATTTCCAACACCATCTTCATCAGGGTTGACAAACACCAATTTGCCATCGGCACCTTCGGCCAATAGAATCATGCCCTGACTTTCGACCCCACGTAATTTTCTTGGCGCCAAGTTTATAAGTACCGTAACTTTTCTGCCGATTAGCTCTTCGGAGGTAAAATGTTCGGCAATACCAGATACGATAGTACGAGTGTCCAAACCAGTATCGACTTGCATAACCATTAGCTTGTCGGTTTTGGGCATTTTTTCCGCTTCCAAAATAGTGCCTACTCGCATATCCAATTTTGTGAAGTCGTCGAAGGTAATGGTGTCTTTTTGAGGCATGAGTTCTTTGTTTGTAGAGTTTGTACTGAGCGAAGTCGAAGCATTAGCTTTTTTTGTGGCTTCTAATTTGTCAAGTTGCGCTTGTATTTCTGTATCTTCTATTTTTCTGAATAGGAGTTCTGCTTTGTTGATTCGGTGGACTGGGGGTAGCAGGATTTCGCTAGTTGAAACATTGTTCCATTGCATATCGACTCCGCTCGATGTGACCGAAAGAATTGATTTAAGTTTGTTAGAGGTAAAAGGCAAAAAGGGTTCACTTAAAATTGCTAAACCGGTAGCGATTTGAAGGGCTACGAACATAATGGTCTTTACCCGCTCTTCATCTTCTTTAATAACCTTCCAGGGTTCTTCGTCTGCTAGATATTTATTACCAAGACGCGCTAAATTCATTAGCTCTTGGCTGGCTTCACGAAAACGGTACCGTTCTATGGAGCTCGAGATAATTTCTGGGTATTTGCGAAGTTGTTCTAAAGTGTCTGAATCTACTTTTGAAAAATCTCCTGCAACCGGTACTTGCCCATCATAATATTTGTTGGTAAGGACAACCACCCGGTTGATGAAGTTTCCTAAAATCGCAACAAGTTCATTGTTGTTACGGGCCTGAAAATCTTTCCATGTGAAGTCGTTGTCTTTGGTTTCTGGGGCATTTGCAGTCAATGTATATCGTAATACATCTTGCATATCCGGAAATTCTTCCAAATACTCATGTAGCCATACGGCCCAGTTTTTGGAAGTGGACAATTTATTACCTTCTAGGTTCAAGAATTCATTGGCCGGTACATTTTCGGGCAGAATATAACCCCCATGCGCTTTTAGAATTGCTGGGAAGATGATACAATGAAAAACGATATTATCCTTACCTATGAAATGAACCAATTTGGTGCCTTCATCTTTCCAATAGGGTTCCCAATCTTTTTCTTCTCGCTCTGCCCATTCTTTGGTAGAAGAAATGTATCCTATTGGGGCATCGAACCATACATATAATACCTTTCCTTCGCCGCCTTTTACGGGTACTGGAATTCCCCAGTCCAAATCACGAGTGACCGCCCTTGGCTTTAATCCGGCATCGATCCAGCTTTTACATTGGCCATAAACATTAGATTTCCAATCTGATTTATGCCCGCTCAAAATCCATTCCCTTAAAAAATCTTCGTGTTTATCCAAGGGTAAAAACCAGTGCTTGGTTTCTTTTGTAGTTGGAATGCTTCCCGTAATCGTCGACTTTGGATTTATCAAATCCATCGCATTCAATGACGCTCCACAATTCTCACATTGATCGCCATAAGCTTCTTCATAACCACAATTTGGGCAGGTGCCCACAACAAAGCGATCGGCCAAAAATTGGTTCGCTTCCTCATCATATAATTGAGCTGTGGTCTCTTCTAGAAAATCTCCTTGTTCATGTAATTTTTTGAAAAAGTCACCGGCAGTTCTATGGTGGATTTCTCGAGAAGTACGAGAATAGTTATCGAATGTTATTCCGAATTCTTGAAATGATCGGCGAATAATACCGTCGTATTTATCAATAATCTCTGTTGGGGTTACCCCTTCCTTTTTGGCCTTCATTGAAATGGCCACACCATGCTCATCACTTCCACAAACAAAAGCTACGTCATTACCCGTCAACCGTAAATAACGCGTGTATATATCTGCAGGGACATATACTCCTGCCAAGTGCCCGATATGAATCGGACCATTGGTATAGGGTAATGCTGCGGTGATGGTGTACCTATCTGGTTTTATTTGTGTTTGAGACATAAAAGAATTTAAGCCCCAAAAATAAAGATTTTTATGGGGAGGCTTCTTGAAATGACCAAAAAAGAAAGCCTTCGCAGTTACTCGAGGCACAGGTGCGAAGGCTTTACTATAGCGGGGGTTAGATTTAGGGGACTAAAGTGGTATAAATCATAACTCTTTTTTAATGACAGATTAAGCTACCATAACAGATTTAGCCATTTTTTGATTCTGAACATTGATACGATAAATATACTTTCCAGCAGAAAGATGCTGGGGCATGCGTTCACGGATATTCAATTCTACAGAACCTTCCATCATCATTTCATTATAAATGGTACCTACTTGTTGACCAAGTATGTTGAACAATTTTATGTCTACATGAGCGCTAAAAGGCATTTCCAGATAAATGTGAGGAGTTTGATCAGTAGGGTAAAAAGGTTTGTGAACAACTGCTGCCAACAATGATGGGTCATACGGTGTAGGCTCTACAGGTTCTCCTGAACCGGGTATAGTAGGTTCGCCATCGCTATAAACAATATCTGGAAAATCTATACCACTACAATTAAAACCTAAGTTGACCGGGGCATAAGGATGACCTAATAGGTGCTGTTCTACCAGGGGAATATCAACGCACAACCATTCAGCTAAAACAGTGGCGTAGAGATCTCTGAAGTCCATGGTTTTTTCTAGATTTCCGCGATTGTTGCCCTCGGTAAGAGAAGGATGTTCACCCACAAAGGCGCTTCCATTCAAACCTGAACCAAAGAATAAGGTTGGTGCAGCTTTACCATGATCGGTACCATTTGAACCATTTTCAAAAATTCGTCGCCCGAATTCAGAGAAGGTCATGCTCAAAACCTTTTCATCTTGTTGGGTACAAGCTAAATCTTCATAGAAGTTATTTATGGCAACAGACAAGTTTGTCATCAAACGGGCATGGTTCAAAGGTTGATTACCATGGGTGTCAAAACCGCCCATAGATATCATATATACTTTTGTTCCAAGATTTCCTTTGATTAAACTTGCCAAAAGAGCTAATTGTCTAGCGAAGTAATTGTCTTGATATTCAACACATCGCAATGCTTCACCTCTTACATATGCCTCGTGTATTTTACCAGCATATTCATTGGTTACATTTGATACACCTCTTAAGTATTTGATTTGATCACCATACATACAGGTGTCATCCACTTCATCGACGGAATATTGTAATCCGGTACCGGCAATTGTTTCCAATTGTTCAAGATTGTTGGTGACAAAAGCATAATTGGTTTCCTCACCTTCAAATACCAAACTGCCATAATTTCCAATTTGTATTGCAGCAGGGCCTTCAGGACGACTTCCTGGGAAATCTGATAAATAATCGGGATACAGATGTTCGAAATGACGACCCATCCATCCGGTATTCAAACCGGAAAAACCTGTGGTCTCCAAATCGGTATTGGCAAAAATATCGGATCCCGTAAAGTGCGATAAACTTTGATTATCATAACCTACTCCATGAACAGCTTTAAACTGCCCCTGATCCCACATGGGTTGTACCGCGCTCATATAAGAAGGTACGCCAAATTCATCGGTAAGCTTTAAGATCTTACTCTCAGGAATGTAAATATTGGGCCGAGCATTGGCGTAGGCATCGTATTGTTCGATAGGAATTACGGTACTTAAACCATCGTTGCCACCGGATAACCGAATAAGAATCAAAATGTTGTCGGTTTCCGCAGCAGCGATTGCGGTGGTCAAAGGCGATGGTCCGGAAGCTGTCAACATACTACTACCTAACATCATTGAACCGGATCCGGCAATACCCAAAGCTTGTAAAAAAGAACGGCGGCTCCAATCTTTGTGTTCCGTTTCGTGGCCATCGTGTTCGAGCCCTTTGTATGGGGTTAAGTCGTCATCATGAGTATCGCACATAGTAGTAGGTTTTATTTGAGTTGGAATTCTGGTTGTCTAGTAAGATGTCTTATTAGTAGATATACCTGTTGAGGTACTGAAGGGTAGATGTTTAATACCCATAGCCCTTGGCCATCCTGGATATAATCATCACCATAATAGATTTCGGGGATATCATTTATTTTAAAAGCTGACATACAGTTATTGAATTCTTCATCAGTGTACATCCCTTTTGGGGTCAATTTCTCAACAATAGCCCTTACTACTATTTCAGGGTTACTGGTGTCACTATTGGCTGGGCCGACCGCATCTTCTGCAAAGGCTCTAAACTGCTCGTCATCAGCTTGATAAAAGCTTTCAACCATATCCTGTGTGGTTAACCAACGGCCAATCATGAAATTGGTATTGATCCATTTCCGGTCTCGCTGCCAACCTGCTACATCTACTGGATCAAAGAGGGTTTGTCCTAACATGTCGCTATAGTTCACGGCCGTTTCTACTGTAGTATCCGTGTAGGCGAAATTAGTTTCCTTAAGAAGATTGAAATAAACATCAAACGGACTCTTTATAATCACGCCAATAGCCTCATCATCAAAAAAGTGTTGACTTTTGAATAATTGGGAAAGTACGGGGGCGATTTCAAAGTTGTTGGCAACAAAAGTCGCTGCCATTTCTGGAATAATATTTTCATTAACAAAATCTTCTTTGGAATCTGGGTGTACAAAAAACTCATACAGTTTTCTACATATAAATCCAGCGACTTCGCTTGATCGTTGTGTGAATAAAATATTAATGACATCGTCATACCCCCAATTACCTGTTTGTCCCATGATGGTTTTACTACCGGTATCATGGTTTTCAGGACTGAATTGAACAGTTTCACAGCCTAATTCACCCCTCTCAACATATCCAGTTAGGGCGCGAGAGGCTTCTACTATATCAATTTCAGTATAGCCATTTTCATCACCCAAAGTGAATAATTCATATAATTCTCGACCGTAATTCTCATTAGGGTTGTTTCCATTATTATATACGCCATCTAAATAGTATAACATGGCATTTGTAAGCCCAATTTCGCTTACGAAAGTTCTAAAATTACCTATTGCATTGCGTTGCAGACAATTGAAATACTCATAAAGAAATGCATTACATTCATACACATCCAACTCGGTAACAAAGTGATTGCTCCAGAAAAAACTGAGACGATCTCTTAAATTATTGTTCAGGAGTGCATTTGAATAATCCAAGCTAAATTCACCTCGTTGAGCTCTACGCAATGCTCCCGCAGCATCATCGTCAGCAGGGTAATTGCTATTGTTCCATGTGGCCCAGGTCGGGGCAGGTAGAGGTGCCGTATTAATTGCCTGATTGACCAAGTTGTCAACCACTTGGTCGGCATTTTGGCCTACTTGGCTATTAACAGTTTGTATTGAAGCGCTAAATCCTAACCTTCGATAGAGATGTTGAACTTGTTCTTTGGTTAAGGCATTTGTGTGGGGCGCAAGAGTAGATGCATTACAATTGACAAAATATTCCATTGGCATGTAGGGCGTTAGTAAGTTTTCGTTCACAGTGCTTGGGGCTACTATTAACGTAGTTGTTTACTATAACGTGCTTAGGTTTATAAGTAGTATTGAAATACTTAGATTTTCGTTGTACTACCTAAAAATTTACGGCGATAGTGTTAAATTGGACGTTTAACGACGTGTTTTTTCGATGAAATGCACATTTTGACCTCTAATTTTAAATTTGTAAATGGGAAAACATAACGAATTTGGCAGGGAAGGAGAACGACTCGCTACAGACTTTTTAATCGAAAAAGGATATACTATTAAGCATAAAAATTATCGCTATTTAAAGTCCGAAATCGACATCATTGCTCAAAAGGAAGATATTTTGGCCATTGTTGAGGTTCGTGCCAGAAGTAATGATCAAATTATCCCCATAGCAGATACGATTACACCAAAAAAAATAAAACTATTGGTAGCCGGAGCTGATCATTACGTTACCTCAAAAGAGCTTGACGTCGAGGTCAGGTTTGATGTTATCACCATTCTAAAGAATACTAAAATTTTCAAGATTGAACACTTGGAAAGTGCATTTTATCATTTTTGATTTCTTTTGATGAAGTAAAATATCTTTTTCTTACAATTTGTTTTATTTATAACAAATTGTTATTTTAGCACAAAATCAATCAGAATGAAAACAATATCATCTGTTGTTGAACAGTACATCAAAAAGAAACCTTTTTTACAAAGTGCGTTGGCGCAAGGTATCATAAACCTTACATCATTGTCAAGAATCGTAAAATCTGAAATCGAGGATGAGCTCGGAAAGGAAATTCGTAATGGGGCGATAGTAATGGCCTTGAAGCGACTATCGGATGATTTGGAATTCAGAGCGACCCATAAGATCATCAAAGTTTTAAAAAATATAGGTGAAATTACGGTACGCTCTTCGTTGACCGATTATACTTTTTTGGCTTCGGATACGATTCTATCGCAGCAGGCTAAACTTTTGGAGGCGGTGAATCAGAATCAAGATGTTTTTTATACGTCTTCAAGAGGTGTTAACGAAATAAATATCGTCATCTCAAATATTATGGATGATACCGTCGAGGGATTATTCAAGGCTGAGAAATGTACACAGAAGGCCGAAGAACTTTCATCTATTACAGTCAAATTGCCAGCGGAGAATGTTTCCGTTCCCGGGATATATTATTTCATTTTTCAGCGCTTAGCTTGGGAAGGAATTGTTTTATATGAAGTGATTTCAACTACCAATGAGTTTACGATATTGGTAGACGATGATCAAGTAGATATCGCATTTAAGACTATAAAGGATTTGAAGACCTTATAGATAGTAGTAAGCAACTTATATCTTTTCCAAAAACTCGATTACACCTTTGTCATTAGCTGGCTTGGCAATAATTCGCTTCTCCTCATTCAAAATAAAGTAGGTAGGTGTTGCTTGTATTCCATACAAATCTGCGTACTCACTATCCCATTTACCTAGAGCGATGGCATGCTCAAAACCTTTGAGTTTTGCGGATTCTAATTTCCAATTGTCATCATCGTCTTCCAATCCAATAGCTATGACCTTAATAGTGGTATTCCCTTTTAGTTCTTTATGAAGGGCTGGTAGCTCTCTTAGACAATGTCCACAGGTGCTGCTCCAGAAAACAAGCACATAATTTTCACCGCCTTGAAGTTGACTTAAACTTTTAAGGCCTGAGTCGCCCTTCCAGGAAATTTCAGGGGCTATGGCACCCAGTCGAAGCCTGTTTTGTAATTCGATCTCTGATAGTATTCTTTGATGTTCAGGTGTACTTGCCTTCGTCTTTAAATAGCTGTTGTAAATAGTATCGGAGAAGTTGTAAAAAGCACTTGCCGACGCCTGTGTCCAAATGGAGTAAAGCGTGCTAAATTGATAGCTATTAGAAACGTCATCCAATTTTTCTACAATCGTTCTTAGGTTCTCTTGCATCGCATTTTGCGTTTCTTCGTCGGACATTTGCTTCAATGGCAATGCGGTAAAAACGTAATTCCCCAACTTATCGGTCAGAAACCCTGAAGCTTGAAGTAGGGGATTGGAGAGATCCAAAACATTGAAATATTTTTCTTTGCGATTTTTTACATACTGATGTATAGTCTCATATTTTGGCGGTATATAAGGTCTATTCGCCATTATAAACTCTTGTACCATTAAACCATCGGATCTTTCCATGAATGAATGTTGAATGGCCATATAATTTTGAGTGATTTTCCGGTATTCATCAAAATCCTTAGAACCATTCGAATAAAATGAGATTAAGTGGCGTTCCGCACTTTGAATTTCCTTAAAATATGTATTGAACAGTATATTTTCTTTAGAGTTTTCAAATGCTACACCTGCGTTGCTTTCGAAGGTTAATTTCAGGTCTTCTTTTCCGGTATAGATAATATCGAAGTTGAATTCTTCTTGAGGAACGGCATACACTAAACGATATATTCCAGAAGGGCTATTCTCCGGAATTTTCATTTCAAACTTTCCGTCTTTGATTGCTGTATCGGCAACATAGATCTGTGTGCCGGGTTTTAAATGGTAGGCAATCAACCATGTATAGTCTTTTGCTGGAGTAAAGGTGCCAGAAATGGTATACTGTGCCGATATCGAAATTGTGACAAAAAAAGCCAGTATTAAAAGGAAGTTTTTCATGTGAAAATGCTATTCAAAAACTGCACCAAAACTATTGCTTTTCATTTGAAATTGTTTCAAATGACCCATAAACAGCATCTCGAAAACTCTTGTGAAGCCCTATTTGGTCATACGGAAATAATTGTACGAACAATACCGCTGTCAGCTCATTGACCGGGTCTACCCAAAATAAAGTACTTGCTGCCCCATCCCAAAAAAATTCACCAACTACACCGTTATTTTCTTCTGAATTAGCGGGTGGAGCCACCCGAACTGCGAAGTCTATTCCGAACCCTACCTGCCCCTTGCTTGGTAAAAATGAACGTTCGGTAATGGTATCTGCCAGTTGGTTGGTAGCCATTAGATCAATAGTTTTAGATTGTAGGATTCGAACTGAATCCAGTGCACCGCCCTTAACCAACATTCGCGCGAAACGCATATAATTGTCTAAGGTGGAGGTCAAGCCAGAACCACCTCGAGTTAGGGGCCAGTGTTCTGTGTAGTTATCATAGGTAATCGTATCTCTTTCCAGTACTCCTTCCCCCTTTCTTACGTACAACGCTGCAAAGCGATTGCGGTCCTCTTCAGGAATAAAATAGCGTGTTTCATGCATGCCTAGGGGATCCAATACATTTTTACGAACATAATCACGATACGGTTCTCCGGAAATGCGTTCTACCATAAAAGCCTGTACGTCTACACAAGGGCCATACTCCCATTGCGTTCCGGGTTGGAAAATAAGTGGGGTCTTCCCCATTTTTTCGGCCATTTGGGTTAACGAATTGTTGCGGTTCAGTGCATCAATATCAGCTATAATTGGTCCTAGCCCTTCGATATTGGAATTTCTTGGAAAACCAGCCGTATGTCTGGTGATATCTCGGATTGTAATAGGTCTGTTCAAAGGTTCTGTTATAAGATTACCTTTCTTGTCAACTTCTTTAAAAACAGTCATGTTTGAGAACTCCGGAGCATATTTTGACAGCGGGTCATCTAGGGAGAATTTACCTTCCTCATAAAGATTCATTAGAGCTACCCCTGTAATGGGTTTGGTCATCGAATAGATTTGAACTATGGTATTTCGGTTCATAGATTCTGTTGCTTCGCGGTCTGCATAGCCAAAAGCGTTGAAGTATACCTCTTGGTCCTTTTCGAAGATTAGTGCTGAAACCCCTGCTATATTTCCTGCATCGACGAAACCTTTTAGGACCGAATCGATTCGAGACTTTGCTTCTTGAGTAATTACGATTTCATCGTCAGCATGGACAATTTTCTCCTTGGGCTCATTTTCCTTGCAGGAAGATATAAGGACCAAATTGAAGATTAGAAGGAAAAATGTTTTAGTGTTCATCTTTTTTAGATTAGATGTATTTTGTATTGATTCAAGTTAATCATTTTTGTCAAAAGTTTTCTTTCCATCAAGATAAGTTCTTTGGACTTTTAAATTTTTGATTTCCTCAGGCCTGATTTTCATGACGCTCTTATTGATTATCATGAAGTAGACTGACTTTCTTGGTTCCAGAATCACTTTTCGAGATTCCTTGAATGATACGAGATGTTTTTAGTAGTGGCGTTAAAACCTTGTTCCTCTGGAACCTTTTGTTTGGTCCCATCTAAAGTTTGTCTTGTAACTGCAACGTAAATGGTATCAAGTGGTATTGCCGGTGTTATTGGCCAATAACTCCCAAACGCGATTATGGCGTTTGATTTTTTCAATGAATTAAAGGCATAAGTATCACCCAGCCTTTTTCTCAATGTCGATAGAGGAATAGACCTTGCTTATAAATGAAGTTTCCTTTTCATGAATATGACCATCGGCAAGTGCCATGTCTTCAAGTAAAGTAGACAATACCTCCTTTTTACTATTAGACATTGCCTTAAGAATTAAAAGTACTTGTTGCGGCCCCGCATTTCTTGCTTGAACAATGAAGTTACTGTCAAAGTCTAGATAATTCATTAATAGGCTTAGGGCATTGAGTTCGCCCTTATGGACACGACCATCAACAAGAATTATCTGGTCTAGAGCATGTACTATGGCCAATTTTTCGGCCAATGAAAAATCGATAGTTGAAGTATGCATAATTTTCTAATTGTGGGGTTAGAAAGAAGCGAAGGTACATAAAAATGAGGAAGACAAGCTAAGTGCGATTTTGAATTGTTAACAGGGAATGTTTGTTTCTTTTAATGCAGCAACGAGTTTTTCATTAAACTGGTTTATGTAAATTGTGCTTTCATATGACCGAAATCTCCCAACGGTTCTAGCGACTGTAGCGCTTTTTGAATAGATAAAACTTCTTCAAAGACCAGTAACAAACGAAGGCCGTTTCGTGTTTGCTTTTCCTTCATTTTGCATTTTTGAGCGTTCATCTGAACAAACTGTAACACTTTCGTAAAAGTTGCGCTTTGGTAGAATTCTGATTGTTGATCCGAGATGAAATAACCTATTAGTTTCCCTTTTTTCATTACCACTTTTTCGAGTCCGATGCTATTGGCAATCCATTTGATACGTACAGAATTCAACAAATCTTCGGCCTCTATTGGTAATTCGCCAAAGCGATCAATAAGCTCAGCCTCATACGTCTTAAGCTTTTCCTCAGAATCGACCTCATTTAATTGGGTATAAAGGTTTAACCGTTCGGTGATGTTGTTGATATAATCATCAGGAAAGAGCAATTCAAAATCTGAATCTAGTAGTGTCTCTTTTAAAAAGGGTTTTTCTTGGTGGCCTTCCACTTCGCTATAGAGTTCCTTAAACTCATTTCCCTTAAGTTCATCTATGGCCTCAGCCAATATTTTTTGGTAGGCATCAAAACCGATTTCATTGATAAAACCACTTTGTTCACCTCCGAGTAGATCGCCAGCTCCTCTTATTTCTAGGTCTTTCATAGCGATATTGAAACCACTACCCAATTCGGTGAATTGTTCTAAAGCTTGAATTCGCTTTCGAGCATCTGGTGTCATGACATCATAGGCAGGGGTAATAAAATAGCAGAAAGCTTTTTTGTTACTACGCCCCACACGACCCCTCATCTGATGCAAGTCACTTAGTCCGAAATTGTTGGCATTGTTGATGAAAATGGTATTGGCATTAGTAACATCAAGGCCACTTTCTACGATAGTCGTTGAAACGAGTACATCGAATTCCCCATTCATAAAGGCCAACATCAGGGATTCCAATTTTTTGCCTTCCATCTGTCCATGGCCAATGCCTACTTTGGCATCAGGTACTAGACGTTGAATCATGCCCGCTACTTCCTTAATATTTTCAATACGGTTATGGATATAGAAAACTTGACCTCCACGCTGTATCTCATAAATAATAGCATCACGTATGGTTTCCTCACCAAATCGTATAACTTGACTTTCAATAGGGTATCGATTCGGGGGAGGGGTATTAATGATGGATAAATCACGGGCGGCCATCAAACTAAATTGCAAAGTTCTAGGTATGGGCGTCGCGGTTAATGTCAACACATCCACATTTTCTTTTATAGACTTCAATTTGTCTTTGACCGAAACACCAAACTTCTGCTCTTCATCAACAATCAAAAGGCCGAGGTCTTTGAATTTTACATTTTTGTTCACAAGTTGGTGAGTTCCAATAATAATATCGATCGTACCTGCCTCCAGCTTTTTCAAGGTTTCTTGGCGTTCTTTGGTTGTGCGGAAACGGTTCAAATAATCAACTGTAACCGGCATATCTTTCAATCGCTCTCTAAAGGTTTTGCTGTGTTGAAAGGCCAGAATAGTGGTAGGCACTAAAACAGCCACTTGTTTGCCATTTGCAACGGCTTTGAAAGCCGCCCTTATCGCTACTTCGGTTTTTCCGAATCCAACATCTCCACATATCAACCGATCCATGGGGCGCTCACTTTCCATATCTCTTTTGACATCTTCAGTTGCCTTACTTTGATCAGGGGTATCTTCGTAAATAAAAGAAGCCTCTAATTCGTGTTGTAGGTAGCCATCGGGGTCATATTGAAAGCCTTTTTCCAATCGGCGTTTGGCGTAAACCTTAATAAGGTCAAAAGCAATTTTCTTTACCCTCGATTTGGTCTTTTGTTTGATTTTTTTCCAAGCGGCCGAACCTAGCTTATAAATTTTAGGTACTGCGCCATCTTTTCCATTGAACTTAGAGATTTTATGCAGTGAGTGGATGCTCACATATAAAATGTCTCGTTCACCATACATCAATTTGATGGCTTCTTGTTTTTTACCTTCAACATCAATTTTTTGGAGTCCTCCAAATTTTCCGATGCCATGGTCAATATGGGTAACATAGTCACCTATTTCAAGTTTGTTGAGTTCCTTAAGAGTAATGGCCTGTTTCTTGGCGTATCCATTTTTTAAATGGTATTTATGATAACGTTCAAAAATTTGATGATCTGTATAGCAGGCGATTTTTAAATCATCGTCAACGAAACCTTGATATAGTGGAAAAACCACTGTTTTGTAGTGAACTTGCTCGTCAACTTCTTCAAAAATGTCATGAAAGCGTTGTGCTTGTTGCTCGGTGGAGCAGAAAATATAATTGGCATAGCCCTGTTCTTTGTACCCATTGAGGTTTTCAATCAACAGGTCGAACTTCTTGTTAAAGGAGGGTTGGGGCTTTGTTAGGAATTCGATTTTATTCTCGAGTTGAACTTGTTGAGATCCGGATTTTAACAGTAAGAAATCCTTTAACTGTTCTTTGAAACTATCTGAACTCAAAAAGAGCTCTTCGGGTTTGGCATGCTTTATTACCGAAGAAAGTTTAGTAAAAGCCTCTTCCGCCTTTCCAAAAAAATTGTCTAGTCTTGCCAAAAGCAAGTCCGTATTCTTGGTGAAAATGATTGTCTCGGAAGAAATATACTTTAAAAAGCTTTCCCTTTTTTCATCAGTGAATTTATTGGCCACATTGGGAATAATACTGATTTTCTTTACCTTTTCAGTTGATAGCTGCGTTTCCACATCGAAGGTTCTGATACTGTCGACTTCATCTCCAAAAAACTCTATGCGATAGGGTTCGTCATGTGAGAATGAGAATACATCTACGATGCCACCACGGACGGAAAACTCGCCAGGCTCGGTAACGAAATCAACACGCTTAAATTGATATTCGAAGAGTACTTCATTTAGAAAGTCTAATGACAGCGTATCATCCAGTTTTATCTTAAGAGTGTTTTTTTCCAATTCCCTTCGGGTCACCACCTTTTCGAAAAGTGCATCTGGATAGGTAATAATAACTGCAGGTCTCTTTCGCGAATTAATGCGATTTAGAACTTCTGCACGAAGCAGAACATTAGCATTATCCGTTTCTTCAATTTGATATGGGCGTCTATAGCTTCCAGGATAGAATAGTACATCTTTGGAACCTACGAGTTGTTCGAAATCGTTTAGGTAATAAGCAGCTTCTTCCTTATCATCAAAAACCAATAGAAAGGGGGTCGAAGAATTTCGAAAAGCATCAGATAAAGCAAAGGAAAGAGAAGATCCGGTTAAACCTTTTAAAACAATACTATTTTCAGATTCGGCAATAGCATGTCGCAGTTTCCGGGTTTTTGGAGACTGTGAAAACAGTTGTTGAATGCTACTTTGGGTCAACCGTTAAAATTTGAACTGCAAAGATAACCTCTCCTCAGGTTCACCACAACGTATTAAAGAAATAAAATTTTGGAGATTATCTTGATACGCGTTTTTTCCGTCTCGCGGATTTAAAAGGAACGGATAGTACGGTGTCACCCAATAAGGCAAAAATCTGACAATTTTCTTCAGGTTCCATAGTATGTGAGCCAGTGAATTCACCAAATGCTGGAAGTAATAGCTGCGCCTCAGATTTGAAAAAGCAACGCAAACGTACGGACTGCCTTCCCATTCCTCTTAACCTAATTGCGGGATGAATATGGCCACAAAAGTTAAAAAACCCTTCACGCTCTTCGGGATGGTGTGTTAAAAGAAACCCCTCGGAAATAATTTCAGGAACCACTTCAATTCCTAGATTTTCATATTTAATGGGAGAAATAATATCGTGATTGCCAATCACCAAAATCATTTTTGAGCCAATCTCTGAAGTCCATTTTTCAAAAAGCTCCCATTCTTTGTTCAATGAGGAATGAAATAGATCGCCCATGAAAATAATGGTTTCAGGATGAAAGCGACCAATAACTTCGTTCATCGAGTCAAAGTTTTTAGCAATAGCCTTTTGCGGCACGGCCGCGCCAAATTTTCGAAAGTGCGAAACCTTTCCCAAATGTATATCACTAATCAATAGCATCGATTTTTCTGACCAAAAAAGCACCCCCGAGGGATGCATGACAAAGTTCTGATTTTTGATTTCGATGGATTCGGTATTCATAAGAATCAAAGGTATTTATTTCTTCATCAAAATTGCGGCCATACGTTTAATACGGTCTTCCCATCTTTCACTGGATAGTTTTTCACGACTTAGCCTATCCGTAATTAATGGAAAGGCAAAAGGGGTTGCCTTTTCACACTGTTTCCAAACTATTTTCTGTGTGGCAATGCGTTCGAGTGAAAGACGTAACCTTCCTTCTTCCAATTGATGTTGAAAGGTTTCAACAAAAGCTTGTTGAAACAACAAGTTTTCTGGTTCGTAATCACGAAATACTTCGAACAGTAATTGCGAGTTGCTTTGCAAGTGCTTCATTTTGATGCCCTTATTTGGGTAGCCCGTGAAAACCATTCCACTGATAATGGCTATATCACGAAACTTGCGGCGGGCCATTTCGGTGGCGTTTAGACTTTTCTCCAAATCATCCAATAAAAAATCCGTGGTAAACAAATCATTATCGAGTACTTGTTGCATATCGATCGGTTTGTCAGAAAGTAACTCGAATCCATAGTCATTGAAGGCCAAGGAGAAGGTGATAGGGGAGAGCAGGCTTATTCGATAACCGAGCAAACTACCCATCGCCTCATGCACAAATCGACCTTCGAAAGGATAAAAAATATGGTGGTAGCCATCTTCGGTCTTAAATGTCTCTATTAAGAATTCACTCGGTTTGGGCACAATACTTTCACGACGTTGCCTTTCAAAGATCTGGGCTAAGGACCGAATTTCCGGAGACTGCTCTTTTTCGTCAGCGTATGAAGAATACAACTCTTCCCGTAGTAATTTTGACATCTGCGCTGAGAGTGTCATACGACTGCCCATCCAACTCGAAACCCTACTGGTTCTTTTAGTGGAGTTTCGAACATGCACCTGCATTCCTTTAATTCGAATAAATTCGAGATTCCGCCCGGCAAAAGTAAAGACATCACCTTTGTTGAGTTTGGAAATGAAGTACTCTTCGATGGAGCCAATATATCCCCCTTTTTGATAGCGCACGGTCAGATTAACATCACCGACAATTGTGCCTATTTGAAATCGATGTCGCATTGCAACGCCACGGTCATTGACTTTGAATTTTCCATCTTCTTCAACATTTACTTTTTTGTATTCATCATATGATTGCAGGCTCTGACTGCCCATTACCAAAAAGTTCAAAAGCCATTGCCATTGGTCTTTCGTCAAGGTTTGATAACAAAAAGTTTGTCGAACTTCTTTATAGATTTCATCTGGAAAAAATCCATTGGAGATAGCCAAAGTGGTCAAATATTGTAGTAAGACATCGTAACTGTTGAGATACGGTATTCGATCCTCTACGGTATTCTGTTTTACAGCCTGTTGCAATGCGGAAGCCTCTATCAATTCAATAGCATGGGTTGGCATGAAGTAAATCACACTCTCCTTTCCGGGTCGGTGGCCACTTCGACCAGCACGTTGTAAAAAACGGGCCACGCCTTTGGGCCCTCCAATTTGTATCACAGTCTCTACGGGAGCAAAATCTACCCCTAAGTCCAAACTTGAAGTACACACCACCGCTTTTAAACTTTCATTTCGAATCGCCTGTTCGACCCAATTGCGGGTTTCTTTGTTAATGCTTCCGTGATGCATGGCGATCTCACCGGCATATTCAGGATGCTTCTCTAGAATCTTTTGAAACCAGATTTCACATTGACTTCTGGTATTAGTGAAAAGTAAGGTAGTTTTGCTGTTGTTTATAATAGGAACTACATCTTCCAACAATCGAATTCCAAGATGTCCGCGCCACGGAAAGGTCTCCATTTCTTTAGGGATGATACTTCTGACCGTTATCTTCTTTTTGATGTTCGCTTTGATTAATATGGAGTTGTCCAAAGCGGCTGTTTCTGGCCCAAGAAGTACGGCTCTGGCCTGATTTAGATTTCCTATTGTTGCAGAAATACCCCAAATACGCAGTTGTTTTGAAACTGTTTTTAATCGTGAAAGGGCAAGCTCCATTTGTACTCCCCGTTTGGTGCCTAGAAGTTCATGCCATTCGTCAACAACGATTGCAGAACAATCTTTGAACATTTTATCATAGTCTTTGGAAGCCAATAGCAATTGTAAACTCTCCGGGGTTGTAATCAGCAAATCAGGCATTTGTTTTTTCATTGCGGCCCGCGCTTTGGTCGAAGTGTCACCTGTGCGTATTCCAACGGTCATTTGCGTACCCAAATCAGTCGTAACCCGTTCTGCTGATTGTCTTATTTCTTCTGAAAGTGCTCTTAAGGGTGTTATCCATACTGCCTTTAACCCTTTTCTGTGCTCGGTTTTATATTGCGGATTTTTTTTGATATAGTTTAAAACAATAGGAAACCATAGTGCATATGTTTTTCCACTACCTGTTGGTGCGTTCAACAATCCATGTTTGCCTTGCAAAAAGGCCTTCCAGGTGTCTTTTTGAAATTTGAAAGGCTTCCAACTTTGTTCTTGAAACCATGATTCGGCAATATGATATAGTTCTTCTCGAGTCATTTCCCTTTGATCCTATTGCTGAAAGTTACAGATAATAAATAATCAATGTGATTTTAAAACATGACCTTAAAAAATTATATTTGTCCCCTTAAACTTTATGTGTATGTCCATTTTAGATATGTTTGATAGTGGTTTTAAAAAACGCAACCGAGACCATTTCGCTTCCATTGTTCGGGTAGCTATGAGTGATGAGGTAATCACCGATGACGAACGAACTTTTTTGCACAGGTTGGCCTCAAGATTAGATATCACTGAAGAGGATTACAAAGTGATCTTAAAAGACTACAAGTCACACCCGATTAATCCCCCAACAAGTTACAATGTGCGTTTAGAGCGTTTGTATGATTTGGCCAGAATGGTATATGCTGATCATGTTTTGGGAGAAAAACAGACGGGAATGCTTGAAAGGCTAGGTGTAGGTCTTGGATTTTCTACAGGAAATATTACCTATGTAGTAGACAAGGCGTTGAAATTAGTTCATGCAGGGGTTGATAAGGAAAACTTTGTTGACGAGATTAAAAATATGAATCGATAAAGATTCCAATGCTATTAAAAAAGGAGGCAAACACCTCCCTCTTTAATGATATTTATTTAAAAACTCCTGAAGTTTTTCGACCATTTTACGACTTCCGCAGAAAAACGGTACTCTTTGATGAAGCTCTGTGGGTTCAATATCCATAATGCGACTTTTACCCCCAATTGCGAGACCATTCGCCTGTTCGGCTAGAAAGGCCATTGGATTGCATTCATAAAGCAGGCGCAGTTTACCCTCTTCGGTAATACTACTCTTTGGATACAAATAGATGCCGCCCTTTATCATATTCCTGTGAAAATCAGAAACCAGAGAACCTATGTATCTTGATGTGTAAGGTCTATCTCCCTCTTCTTTTTGACAATACTTGATATAATCTTTTACGCCCTGATGAAAGTGGATATAATTACCCTCATTAACTGAATAGATTTTCCCTGTTTCGGGAAATTGCATATCAGGATGCGATAGGTAAAAAGTTCCAATAGCTGGGTTCAAAGTAAAGCCGTTTACCCCATCACCCGTAGTGTAAACTAACATGGTAGAGGTGCCATATACTATATATCCTGCGGCAACTTGCTCTTTGCCCGGTTGTAGAAAATCTTCTAGAGTTACGGGAGTGCCAACTGGAGTTTTTCGTCTATATATGGAAAAAATCGTGCCTACGGATACATTTACATCTACGTTAGAAGAACCATCCAAAGGATCAATCAATACCACATATTTATTCTGATGGCGTTCGTCATTACTGTTAATGCTAATAAAATCATCTTCTTCTTCGGAAGCGATACCGCATACAATCTCGCGATTCTTTAGTGTATTTATGAATTTTTCATTAGCAAATACATCAAGTTTCTGCTGATCTTCACCTTGAATATTTGTTTCTCCTGCCTTTCCTAAAATATCTACAAGCCCTGCTTTGTTGACCTCATGGTTGACAACCTTTGCGGCTAAACGAATAGCATTTATGAGTTTCGAAAGTTCTCCAGAAGAGTATTGAAAAGAATCTTGATTCTCAATGATGAACTCTCCCAGGGTTTGATTTTTTCTTGTCATTGCAGTTGTTGATGTATTTGACCACAAATATCGCCGATTTTGTGAAACTATAACGATTTACGCTCCAATACATTGTTTAAATTTATAACTTTGTGTTTTATTTGTAACAATTATGAAATATACTATTCGTGAAGCACAGGTCGAAGATATGTCTCAAGTATTGCGACTTGTAAAAGAATTAGCTTCTTTTGAAAAAGAGGAGAATGCTGTTGATGTAACTGAAAAGGACTTAATTAATGATGGATTTGGCAAACGTAAATTGTTTCATTGTTTTGTGGCAGAATCAGATGACTTAATTGTCGGAATGGCTTTGGTTTACCCCAGATATTCTACCTGGAAAGGCGCCATTATCCATTTGGAAGATTTAATTGTTACTGAAAGGATGAGGGGCAGTGGGCTAGGAACCGCATTGCTAAATGAAGTAGTGAAATATGGTAACCGTTTGGGAGTGAAGCGCATTAACTGGGAGGTTATAGATTGGAATGAACCTGCTATTGAATTTTATGAAAGTAAAGGTGCACGGGTGATGCGCGATTGGGATGTGGTTCAACTTGATGAAAAAGGAATTAAAAGTTATTTGGAGAATATCAAAGAATGAGATTGGACTTTTTTGAAAATGAAGGTATCAGTGAATATATAGATCCTCGCTCTTGTATGTAGCCAGACAGGTTTGCGGGAACGACAATAAATAAAATTGATTTATGCGCGTATTTAAGTTCGGTGGGGCATCAGTTAGAGATGCTGAGGCTGTCAAAAATGTAGCTCAGGTTTTACGAGAGGTGGGTCATGAAAACACCTTAGTCGTTGTCTCTGCAATGGGTAAGACTACCAATGCTATGGAGGCAATTGTCGACGCGTATTTTGATGATAAAGGGGCTTTACCTTCTGCAATACAAGAAGTGATAGATTACCACACGGGCATTGTAAATGTGCTTTTCAAAAATGAGAGACATCCCGTTTTTAGGAAGTTAAAAGTGCTTTTTGATGAAGTGCAAGGTTTTTTGGTATGGAACAAATCACCCAACTACAACTTTGTATATGACCAGGTAGTTGGCTATGGGGAGTTGGCATCTACAACTATTGTCAGCGCTTATTTGAACGAAATCAAAATTCAAAACAATTGGATAGATGTTCGGAGTTTTATAAAAACAAATAATAGCTATAGAGATCCAAAAATCAATTGGGAAAAAACCCAAAAAAGAATCGCCGAAGGAATTGACCGAAAAATACTGAATATTACTCAGGGTTTTCTAGGAAGCGATGATAACAACTTCACGACAACGTTGGGCAGGGAAGGCTCCGATTATACCGCAGCGATATTGGCCTACTGTTTAAATGCAAGTTCTGTTACAATTTGGAAAGATGTACCGGGTGTTTTAAATGCCGATCCACGGCACTTCAAAGAAACCCAACTTTTGAATAAAATATCCTATCGTGAGGCAATCGAATTAGCATTTTATGGTGCTTCCGTTATTCACCCTAAAACACTTCAACCACTTCAAGGAAAGGAAATTCCCTTGCACGTAAAATCATTCTTGAATCCTAAAGATTCAGGAACTACAGTGGGTAAAGGAATTGGAATTGAACCCAAAATACCTTGCTATATTATTAAAAAGGACCAAGTATTGATGAAGTTATCTTCACTTGATTTTTCCTTTATAGTGGAGGACAGTATCAGTGAACTTTTCAAGTTGTTTCATGAATATAAAATGAAAGTCGATTTAATTCAGAATTCTGCGATTAGCTTTTCCGTCTGTGTTGACAATAAATTTGGCAGACTTGAAGAGCTTCTGAATCTTTTGAAAAGTAGATTTAAGGTAACCTGTCACGAAGGAGTGTCCCTTTACACCGTTCGTCATTTCGACTCCAATGCTATTGATTCACTTGTAAATGGTCACGAAGTATTACTTGAGCAAAGGGGAATTGAAACAATTCAATTGGTTATAAACTAAGTGATTTCATTCTTTCGTAGTGCAACTAATCTGATTTTCAGTTGTCTTTTGAAGTGTTAAAATACCTCCCTCAACTTGGGATTTTCCTATATTTACCATTACCTAAAAACACGAATGAATGGGCTTAGTGACCGCCAAAGAAATAGCCAAAGCCATCGGTCTTGATAAATATGGCTTTCTAGGTACTTTTATTGGTTGGTTTTTGATGAAGGTCACAAGAATTTCCAGCATCAATTCGTTCTACGATACAATTAGCAATCTGGAAGGTGAAGACTATGCTGAAGCCATTCTAAAACACTATGAGATTGACTATGAAATTCCAGAGGAGGATTTCAAAAGACTTCCAAAAGAAGGCCCATATATTACGATATCGAATCATCCTTTAGGGGCCATTGATGGTATTTTGCTTTATAAATTAATGGTTGAAAAACGGCCTGACTACAAAATTATGGCCAATTTTCTTTTGCAGCGTATGGTTCCTTTAAAACCATATATCGTCCCTGTGAATCCTTTTGAAGATCGCAAGGATGTTAAAAGTAGTATTGCCGGATTCAAGAGCGCATTGTCTCATCTAAAAAATGGACATCCATTGGGGATTTTCCCGGCTGGGGAAGTCTCTACTAGTAAAGACGGAAAACTTTTGGTTGATAAACCTTGGGAGGAAGCGGCGTTGAAGTTGATTCGTAAAGCAGAAGTACCTGTAGTTCCTATTTATTTTCATGCAAAAAATAGTAAACTGTTTTATCGTTTGGCCAAGATCAGTGGTGTTTTTCGAACGGCTAAAATTCCGTCGGAGGTATATTCGCAAAGAAATAGGCCTATTAAAATAAGAATAGGGCATCCTATTTCAGTCAAAACACAACAAGAGCAGGAAACGTTAGAAGATTTTACTGATCTGTTACGTAAGAAGACCTATATTCTTGCCAATGCTTATGCCAAAGAACGTTTGATTGACCAGATACCGTCATCCATAAAGTTGCCAAAAGCACCAAAAAAAATTGCTTCAGCTGTTCGTACTGAAGTTATTGAGGGTGAAATCGAAAAATTGACCGAGAAGGATAGAAGGCTACTTCAAAGTAAGAATTATGAAGTCTTTTTAGCTCCAGCCAAGGAGATGCCATTTACTCTAAAGGAAATTGGACGTCAAAGAGAAGTTACTTTTCGTGCTATTGGTGAAGGCACCAATAATTCTACTGATATTGACAGATTTGATGAGTACTATCACCATATGTTTCTATGGGATAACGAGGCGAAAGTCATCGCTGGTGCTTATCGAATGGGATTAGGATCAGAGATTTTTGCCAAATATGGTATAGACGGATTTTATCTACAGGATTTATTTCGATTTGAACCTGAGCTTTTTGGTATGATGAGTGAATCTATCGAGATGGGAAGGGCATATATCATCAAAGAATATCAGCAAAAACCAATGCCGTTATTTTTGTTGTGGAAAGGTATTGTGCATACGACACTCAGACACCCCGAACATAAATATTTAATAGGAGGGGTAAGTATTAGTAATCAGTTTTCAAACTTCTCGAAGTCTTTAATGATCGAGTTTATGAAAAGTAACTATTGGGATCCATACATCGCCCAGTATATTAGGCCGAAAAAGGAATTTAAGGTGAAACTCAAGGATGCTGATAAAGAATTTATTTTTGATGAAACACAGGCGGATCTAAACAAGTTCGACAAACTTATTGATGAAGTTGAACCAGGTAGCCTGCGACTGCCGGTGTTGATTAAAAAATATATCAAACAAAACGCAAAGGTTATCGCCTTTAATGTGGATCCCTTATTTAATAATTCGGTGGATGGGTTAATGTATATCAAAATTTCTGACCTACCTGAAAGTACCGTTAAACCAGTTATGGAAGAGTTTCAAGCCGAATTGGAACGTAAGTTTGCCGAAGCTTATCAGAACGGGACGTAAAAATCAACTATCTTTAATGTAAACGCCTTACAATGAAGTATCTAATAACACTTATTACTTTTTTGTGCTTTCAGTCTTTGCTTTCTCAAGCAATTTCAGGAGTGGTTTATGACGCTAAAACTGGAAAAAATCTTTCTGGAGCTTCGGTATACTTCGCAAATACATCTATAGGAACAATAACCAATACACAAGGCTATTTTTCAATTGACCCCAAATTTATGTCCAATACAAATTTGGTAATAAGTCATATAGGCTATCTTGTAAAGACCATTAGATTTGAAGATTTACGACGAAACCTCGGTATTGAATTACATGAAGAGTTTTTTGAAGTGCCGGAGGTTATTGTGGTTTCCGACCCCTTTAGTCGAAGGCAGAAACTTGAATTATTCAGACAGGAATTTCTAGGTGATAACGTCTCATCTGAGCAATGTACTATCGAAAATGAAGATAGTATTAAATTGTATTTCAATTCAAGTACAAACACGCTTGAAGCATACGCTGAAGAGCCCATTATGGTACGGAGTGGGTATTTGGGCTATAAGCTAAGGTTTGACCTAAAAGAGTTTAAGGTTAGATTCAAAACAAAGAGTCTTGAAAGGGATGATAATATTGAAACTACTACAATAATTGGTCATTGCCTTTTTGAGGATTTGGGAAAAAAAGAATCAAAGTATGTGCTTCGGCGCAATTCGGCCTATCAGGGATCTATTCAACATTTTATACGCACATTATGGAATCAAAATTGGGCCGATGAAACATTTGAATTTAGAGTGAATTCTAAAAAAGCGAAAGTTTTAGATATCATAAGTGTATCATTAGGTTCGTTTCTTTTTACTAAGAAGATAACTTTCGCCAGAAAAACTATGCGTATCAAATACAAAAAAGGGTTATTTAATTATTGGTCTACATTACATATTATATCGGGAAGTACCATAAGTATAGATCAATATGGGAGCTACATGCCATATTATCAGCTAAAATTTGAGGGTTATATGGCCTCTTTGAGAATCAGTGATTTACTACCTTTAGATTATGAAGAAGAAGTTATTGTAGACTAGATATGACAGTTTGCATTATATAAAAGAGATTCGTTGCAATCTCAAGATTTCACTCATGGTATTTTTCTTTTTGCAGAAGTGTGTTGTCGAAAGCTTTGGAATCTTCAAAAGTAATCGGGAAACCTCCATCTGAGCCACCTACAAATGGACATCCCAGCATCACGCATCCGCAGATTAACGCGTCATTATCGCTCCAAATTTGCTTTTGGGATTAAATGAATTTCAAAAGTCTTAGAAAAATCTATTATCGGAGATGCGTTGACGGCGTACTTTATACAGTAAACAGGATTGTTTGTTTCTGATAATTTTTCAATTTCGAAGCCCTTGTTTTGCAGGGTATTAACGGCCATGGAAAAACCGGATTTATATTCACAGTTTTTTAGATGCCAACTATTTCACTTCGTCTTTCAAAAAGGAGATTGTCTTTCCAAACGCCATGTAGTTTGCCAACACGTTCCCGTTTTCCAATATACCGAAAACCTAATTTTTTATGCAACTCCACACTACCTTCGTTTTCGGGAAAAATACCAGATTGTAGTGTCCATAGCCCTTCTGCTTCGCTTTCTTTTATCAAAGCTTTTATCAAAAGTTGACCGGCCCCTTTGCCCCGACTATCTTTCCCTACGTAGACACTTACTTCACCGATGCCACCATAAACACAACGGCTTGATACCGGTGATAATGCTGCCCAGCCTAATATCTTTTCATTGTCAAGTGCCACAATTCGACATGAGTTCATATGCGCGGCATTCCATGATTCATAACTTGGAATTGTAGTTTCGAAAGTAGCAAAGCCAGTTGCAATACCTTCCTCGTATATTCTTGAAACCGATGGCCAATCAGTGGTTTCCATAGGCCTAATGGAAATGGGGCTCGATTCTTTCATTTCAGCAGCACGTGATTTTGGTTCGATAGGTATTCCAAACGGTTTGAGGTCCTTTAAGTAGTAGTACAAAATGCAAAGCCGCAAGTATAATAGCACCAGGTATTATATTGACGCTAACAAAAGTAAATAACCCTCTAGCTTGGGAGTAGCCAAAATCATTAACGAATATCAAACCCGTATTCGTGATTTTTATCTTGAGGGCTAAAACTAGGGTAATTGTAGAAAAATGAAAAGCGTTTGAAAAAAGATGTATGATGTATTCCCATTTAGGCAGTCCACCCATAAAACTTCGACTTTCTTTTTCCGAATAGGCATCAATTGCTAGAACCAGTAAATCTGTGAATACTAAAGCCAGACCTATCAAAAACAAGGAAAAGTTGACTTCATTAATAAAAAGAGCCCAAACGATAAGTGGAAATAGCACAGCCCTGATGGTATGGGTTTTATGTTCAAATACACTCTCTTCATGATTGAAAAGAGCATATTTGAAAATATGTAAATAAAAGCCATCATAAGTAGCAAGTACCATAAATAGCAAAAGACAAATGGTGGCCAATACATATATAATTTCCATAACTCAGGTTTTGACTTCTTGGTTTTAACAACACCCTCCGCCCGGAGTGCAACTAACTTCTTCCTTTATGTCTACTAATGCCGGAGCACCACATATTTCTCTGGCCTTACAATCCGTTTTTTCAATGGCCAGTTTCATGATGAGGTTGTTTTGGTCGATTACAAAATCATTGACAAACAATTGTGCGGTATGGAATTCAGGGTTGCTATACTCAAACTTTACCTCGACTTCTCTTTCCAATGGTTTAATGCCGTCGACCCGATTGAGGATGTTAAGCGCCTTATCCGTCGAAAGATATACTCTTTTATTATGCTCATCAGGACTCTCCCATAATTGAATTATCGTTTCTTTCCAGAAATCTGTTTCAGCACCACAGTCAACAGAATCGATGGTGATGTTTTTAACTTCCGTAATGTGATAATTTGCACCTACGTAATGCCCAGGTCTATATTCAAAAAGTAAACTTTTGTTTGTGTGTTCCTTTAAAAGATTTAGAAATTCGTTTGTTTTCATAATAGAATTTGTTAACAACAATTAAACTTTGTTTTATCAAAGAAGGAGTTCAAAATGTCTTGTACTTCCTTCCACTTTTTTAGATTTATACAATAGCAGATTTTTTTTCCTTCTATCTCACCTTCAATTAGATCAATACTTTTTAATTCTTTCAAGTGCTGAGAAATAGTAGGTTGCGCCAACCCGATTTCATCTACAATATCATTGCAAATACACGACTTTTGACTACTTATATATTGTAGGATTGCAATTCGTGCAGGGTTCGCCAAAACCTTGAAAATCACGGCTAGTTGATTTTGCCTATCATTGAATATTTGTGTTTTGGTAATGCCCATAACGTATTTGTATATTGCAATATTACGATAATAAAATTTAATAAAAAAGCCAGAACGATAAAATCCGGCTTTTCAATGTTTATTTAGAACCAAGGTTTTTTACCCGCTTGGTATGTGTTATAGAATTCCTCATCCGATTTGGTCAGATATATGATACCTTCTATCAGTCCAACTATACCTGTTGCCATTAAGATAAAACTGCCAACAAAAAAGCAGAGTGTGATATAGCCTACCATTGAAACACCAAGCAATATGAACCCCTCTTTCTGATAGCCTAGAATAAATTTGTGCACACCTAGTGAGCCCAAAATAATGGCCAGAATGCCAGCCAACATTTTTTTATTCTCTCCCCCAGCACCACTAAAAGCCTCCTTGGCGTTTTCAGCAAATTCGTTTGCGGTTTGTTTGGCATCATCTGCAAAATCGCTAGCTGCTTCTTTAGCGTCTTCGGCAAATTCTTTGGTGGCTTCTTTGGCATCATCTAACTTCTCACTCACTTTTTCCCCTATTTCGCTCGCTTTTTCTTTTGCATCTTCGGCAAATTCTTTTGTAGCCTCTTTGGCCTCATCGAACTTTTCGCCCACCTTTTCACCTATTTCACTAGCCTTTTCTTTTGCATCTTCCGCAAATTCCTTTGTTGCTTCCTTAGCATCATCGAATTTCTCACTTGCCTTTTCGCCTAATTCGCTTGCTTTTTCTTTTGCGCTATCAAGAGCGTCCTCTGCTTTATCGCTAAGATTTTCGGCCCCATCTTTGGCTTTATCCATGGCATCTTCTGCCATATCATCTAAATCGTTATTTTCTTCTGACATATTGATTGTTTTTGGTGGTTAAACAGTGTTAAATGTAACAAATAATCGTATACTAAAGAAACGCCTTGTCAATCGGCTCCCAAAGTTCCAATTTATTACCCTCTGGGTCAAGAATCCATCCGAATTTGCCATATTCATATTCTTCGATATCACCGACAATAGTAACTCCTTCATCCTTTAAATCCTTTAAGAGTTCCACCAGATTTTCTACCCTGAAGTTCATCATGAACTGCTTCTTGCTTGGCTCAAAATATTTGGTATCATTATTCATAGGACTCCATTGGGTTGAGCAATCATTGCCATCTTTATCCTTCCACCAAAATGTCCATCCATATTGATCCGTTGGAATGCCCAATCGCTCTTTATACCATTTTTTAATTTCGTCAGGATTCTCGGTTTTGAAAAAAAATCCACCCAGACCTGTTACACGTTTCTTCATTTTACTTGGTTTTTACATTTTTCTCATATAGGGTAATCCATTGCTCAACTGTCATTTTGTTGCAGAGCTGCTCAATAAGTTCATATGGTATGGTTTCCATTTTTTTGAAACGAATACAGCTTTTACCCATATCGAGTTTGGTCTTTACATATTTTGGATACTCCCCGACAAACCAATCATGCAAATTGGTGTCCGCATAAATGCCAGAATGATATAAGGCTACAAAGTTCTTTTGTGAAGCAAGGTTGATAAATGGTAAGGGAAGTTTTGGGTTGCAATGATATCCATCTGGGTATATTGAATGTGGAACCACCCAACCTAACAT